>JBEBSO010000103.1:0-9319 GCA_040394275.1 Telluribacter sp. | reverse complement strand
CTGCAGGGCCGGTGACCAGGGCGGCCCCGAAGTAATGATTCTCCGGGCGGCATCTTCCAGATCTATAATCCCTTCCGTCCGGACAACAACCAGGCTGCTGTCCGGCAGGATATCGAAAGTGACAAAGACCATCCCGGTAATATCCCTCCCTGCCGTCTGCGCGGAGATGTACTCGCGGTAGGTTTCCCATCCGCCTGCCGGTGCTGCAGGTGCGTCCGGGGCGGCTTTGCGGGGCGCAGCGCCGGCTTCCGACCGGAGCATTTGCCCGGAAGTTCCCCGGATGGCGAGACGGGAAGCGGCTTTCGCAGGGACCGCACCGTCGGAAGGGGAGCTTCCGACGGCATTTGCCGCCTGCCCCGGCAGCTGTCCTTCCCGCTGCATTTCTCTTTCTGCCTTTTTATAAAGGTCTTCCCCGGCGGCAGCTGCTTCCCCTGCCGGTCGTGCTGCGCGGGGAGCGGGTAAAGGCGGGTCGGGGCGGGTTTCCGTCATCTCCGGGCCGGCCGGTACGGAAGGCCTCTCTTCCGCGGCCGGTGCCTCCCGGAGCACCGGCTGTCCGTGGTCCTTTGGCGCAGGCTGACGGGAAGCGTCGTTTAAAAACACAAGCCAGCCGGCGCCCGCGGCTACAAGGATTCCGGCAGCCATGCCGATGGCCCGGTATATAAGAAGACGCTGTTTTTGTCCGGCTCCCGTCCGTTGCCGGAGGCGTCGGCGCAGATCTTCGGAAGCACGTTCCGGATGTACGCCGCTGGTCTGCATGTACGCCGCATACCCTTCATAGGCCTCTGAAAGAAGTGGATCCTCCAGCAGGGCTTTTTCAAAAAGGTGGCGGGCCGACGGCGACATCCTGTCCGTATAGTAGCGGTGAAAGGCGTCGAAATCAGGCTTGTCAGTTGGTTTGTTCCCGGCCATTTTTCTCAATGCATAATTTCAGGTTTCTTTTTCCATTCTGTATGCAGCTCTTGACCCTGCCTTGTTCCATCCCGGTCCTGTCCGCAATGTCCCTGTAGCACATTTCCCGGAAATAAAAGAGGTCAATGGCCACGCGCTGCTCCTCGCGGAGTGTGTCGAGGCACTTCTCAAGCCATGCCAGGCGGAGCTCCTTCAGGTCTTCTCCCCAGGGTTCACCGCCGTAGTCTGCGGAGACCTCCCCGGGAAGGTCAGCCAGTCCCGTCGTAACGGGAGCGGAACGAAGCTGCATCAGGCAATGATTCCGGGTTACCGTGTGCAGCCAGCTTTTGAAATGGGTTACCTCATGCGTTTTCAGCTCCGTGACGAGTTTTTCGAAAATCTGCATTACGGCATCTTTGCTTTCGGCTTCATCCTTCAGGTATTTGAAACATATCGCAAATACGAAGTCCATATAGGGCTGGAAAAGGCCGCCAAGCAGCTCCGGATCCCCGGATCTCCGGTAATCAGCCAGAACGGAGGCCTCCGTGCCGGCGATCGGGCGGGAAAATGTTTTAAAAAATTTCACCTGCTGGAACGGTAGCTGTTGGTTTGAAATCCCGGAATATACCCTATAGATGCCCGGCCGTTCAAATTTCCATAAAAAAGTAAAGAAAAATTTATGGAAAGCCGCACCCCGCTGCATCTCTGCTCTGAAACCAAAAAGATAACGAGATGAAGACGGGAATTCTTTTAATGATCGCAATGTGCTTCGTAGTATCGGCAGCTGCTCCGGAAAGACGCGTGTCCGGGGTGGTCTCGCATTTCGAAAGCGGCTCGGTGCTGGCCGGGGTGAAGGTCTCGGTAAAGGGGACCTCCGTTTCGACCACTACCGACAGCCGGGGAAAATACAGCCTGCTGATTCCGCCGGCGGGAAAGGTGCTGACGTTTTACAGCCCGGGATTTGAAACGCTGGAGGTCGGTATCGGCCCCGGCGCAATGTTGGATGTACAGCTGAAAAGTGCAGCACATGCGGAAAGGCTGGTCCACGGGGAGTCTTTAATGATCGGGGCCGCCGGGAAGCGGACCGCTATGATGCCCGCCCCGTATATGGATGCCGGCTACAATACGGAGGCGTACGACCCGGTGAATGAAAATGGCTTTCAGCTCGCTTCCCGCCAGCCGCTCACTACATTTGCTGCGGACGTAGACCGTGCCTCGTACAGCAATGTACGAAGGTTTATCAACAGCGGACAGCTGCCTCCCGCGGATGCCGTGCGCATCGAAGAGATGATCAACTATTTCGATTACAGCTATCCGCAGCCGGATCACCGGCACCCGGTGTCGGTTTCTGCCGAAATAACAGACTCTCCCTGGAACAAGGGGCTGCGGCTGGTTCATATCGGTGTGCAGGCCAGGAAGCTGCCGTTACTGTCGCTGCCTCCTTCCAACCTGGTTTTCCTGATAGATGTTTCGGGATCGATGATGGCCGAAAATAAGCTGCCGCTGATTGTCCGGGCGTTTCGCCTGCTGGTGGATCAGCTGCGTGCGGAAGACCGGGTCTCGATCGTGGTATATGCGGGAGCGGCGGGTGTGGTGCTGCCTCCCACACCGGGAGACCAGAAAGTGAAGATGAAGGATGCGCTCGAAAAGCTCCGGGCCGGCGGGGCGACGGCGGGTGCCGGGGGGATCGGGCTGGCTTATAAAATAGCGCAGGAGAGTTTTATCAGGCACGGCAACAACCGGGTGATACTGGCCACGGACGGGGATTTCAATGTAGGTATATCCAGCAAGGGCGGATTGCAGCAGCTGGTGGAGGAAAAGCGGAAAAGCGGTATTTACCTCAGTGTGCTCGGTGTCGGCACGGGCAACTATAAAGATGCCTATGCGGAGACGCTGGCTGACAAGGGCAACGGGAACTACGCCTATATCGACAACATCCGGGAAGCCCGCAAGGTGTTTGTCAACGAGTTTGGCGGCACGCTTTTTACAGTTGCCGGGGATGTGAAGCTGCAGGTGGAGTTCAACCCGGGGTACGTGGGCGCCTACCGGCTGATCGGTTATGAGAACAGGGCCCTGAAAAACGAGGATTTTAACGATGACAGCAAGGACGCGGGGGAGATGGGCGCGGGCCATTCGGTCACGGCCATCTACGAGATCATCCCCGCCAGCGCCTATCTGCCCACGGTAGACGCGCTCAGGTACAGCGGAGGCGGGCAGTCCGATGGTGTTCCCTCCGACGAAATGCTTACTGTGAAGGTCCGGTATAAGGAGCCCGGGCGGGAGCAAAGCCGCCTGATGGAGACGCCGGTCGCCAATAAGCCGGTGGGCCTGTCTTCGTGCCCGGAAAATTTCCGGTTCGCAATGGCAGTTGCGGAGTTTGGCCTCCTGTTGCGGAATTCACCCTACAAAGGTTCGGCAAGCTACGACGGGGTGATCCGGAGGGCGGGAGCGGCGAAGGGAGCCGATGACGAGGGTTACCGGTCGGAGTTCATCGGGTTGGTGAAAATGGCCGCGGCGCTGGATGCGGGCAGGGATGTTGCCGTGACGGAAAAGTAGGGACCAGCCGGGAATTTCACCCGGATTTTCGCCTGCGGTCAAAATTCAGCGCCATCTATCGGGAAAAAATGTGAACTTTGCGGACTCATGTCTTGAATCCGCATTGTTTTTTAGATGAGCATAGACCAGATTTTTGAAAAGTTTAACTCCCTCAGGGTTTTGGTGGTTGGGGACGTGATGCTGGATGCCTATGTGTGGGGAAAAGTCGACCGGATTTCTCCGGAGGCGCCGGTTCCGGTGGTGCATGTGCAGAAGCGCGAATATCGTTTGGGCGGGGCCGGCAATGTCCTGCTCAATGTGCAAAGCCTGGGTGCGGAGGCGATCGTCTGCTCGGTGATCGGCACCGACGGACCAGGCGATATCCTGGAGAGCGAGCTGCGGGCCAGGGGACTAAACTGCGAGGGGCTGGTCAGGAGCGGGAGCAGGACCACCACGATAAAGGAACGCATCATTGCGGGCGCCCAGCAGGTGGTAAGAATTGATACCGAAACGGATCACCCGGTTTCAGCGGAGGAATCGGAGCGGTTGGTAGCAAAGGTAAAAAGCCTGATACCGACCTGCCAGGTGGTAATTTTTGAAGATTACGACAAGGGCGTCCTGACGGCCGGCACCATTGCGGAGATCACCTCCCTGGCCAATGCGATGGGCATTCCGACGGTGGTGGATCCCAAAAGGAGAAACTTTCTTTCCTACCGCGGGGTGACGCTCTTCAAGCCCAACCTGAAGGAGCTGAGGGAAGGGCTGGCTGTCAGCGTCAAGCCGGACAGTACCGACGACATCCGCGCCGCGATCGGGCGCCTGAAAGAAACCATGCGGATAAAGGGTGCGCTGATCACCCTGTCGGAATGGGGCGTGTACATCGACTATGAAGAAGAAAGCCACCGGATCGCGGCCCATTACCGGCGCATTGCCGATGTGTCGGGGGCGGGGGATACGGTCATCAGCATTGCTGCTCTTTGCGTGGCCCTGCGGCTTTCGCCCCGGTACATTGCCGGCATATCCAATCTTGGCGGCGGACTGGTGTGTGAATCGGTCGGCGTGGTACCGGTGGACAAGCAGCGGCTGCTGGAAGAAGCAAAAAAGGCCGGGTATGTGTAGGCCGGTAAATCACTTTCCCCAGTTCCGTATATAATCGTCGAATCTTTCGCGGATAAAATCCGAATGCGGGTAAAACCCCGTACCGATTTCCCTGTCGCCGAGGTGCCGGATCTGCGTCACGCGCTTGTTCGAGCCGGTGGTAAAGACCTCGTCGGCTTCCTGTACCTCGTTCAGCGTCACTTCCCGTACTTCGACAGGGAAATAAGGGGCGGCCAGCTCCATGACTACCTTGCGGGTGATGCCGTGCAGGATGTTGCGGGCCGGGGTGATCAGTGTATCCTTCTTGAAAAGAAAAAGGTTGCTCCTGGTCAGCTCGCTGACCTGTCCGCTGTGGTCGTGGTAAAGCAGGTCCTGCGCGCCGGCCTCCCTGAGCGCACCGGCCATCAGGATCATATGGAGATAGTTGGTGACTTTGATTTCCGGCAGGTCCCTGACATACGCATAGGGAATCACCCTGATCCCCCTGGCGCGTTGTTCGGGCTGATCGGGGACCGGCGTTTCCGTCCGTATGATAAAATTGGGCTACGTTACTGTCACGCTGACGTCGGCATACCCCCCGGTGAGGACAAGCCGGAAAGCCACGTCACCGGCCCCGCTCAGCGCATGAAGCCGGTGGAGGATCGCCGAGGTTTCGTCCTTCCCGGCAGGCAGGGGCAGCGTCAGTTTCCGGGCCGACTTTTCAAAGCGCGCCCAGTAGTCATCCCAGCGGAAAAGCAGGCCGTTGTAGGTCCTGAAATAATCGAAAAGCCCGTATCCCCGCAGCAGGCTCAGGTCATGGCTGGCAAGAAGTGGGGTGTCAATGGGGAAAATATCGCCGTTGAAGCTGCAGTAGTAAGGCATATTGTGGTCAGACGGTATGCGATGTAAATGATTTAATTGCCTTCACAACCTCCCTTTTACGGCCGGGCCCCGGGTGCTTTTCAACGGTAAAGCCGGCCCCGGCAAGCGCACGGCGAATGCTCCCTTTGGAAGAGTAAGTGACGAGCACGCCTCCTTCACGGGTAAAAGAGGCGATTTTGCGGAACATTTCGACGGTCCAGAGCTCCGGTTGGGCGTCCGGGGAGAAGGCATCGAAATAGACCAGGTCGTAGCTCCGGTCTGTGTGGAAGGCCTGCAGCTTCGTGTGCTCCTTCCTGAAGGTGAAGTAATCCGACAGCGGCAGGTCGACTCCCCAGGGACTTTCATGCAGGAGAGACAGGCCGTCTTTGCCGGTCACCTGCCCGAAATTCAGCTTCCCGGCTTCCTCCCGGGAAACCGGGTAGGCTTCCACCCCGGTATAGCATACAGGCTGCGACGCCTGGTCGGCCAGCTTCCAGGTAAGCAGGGCATTCAGCCCGGAGCCGAAGCCCATTTCAAAGACGGAAAGCGGCCGACCCGGTGCGGCGGCGTAAAGCATCGGCCGCAGCCCCAGGTTGATGAATATGTGCTCCGATTCGGTAAGGGCCCCGGTGGAAGAATGATAGTGCTGGTTCAGATGCGGGCTGAAGAGGGAAGAGGAGCCGTCCGCCGTGATCACCACCCGTTGGATATCTTGTGTTTTAGGGGCATCCATTTTTATGGCCTGATTGCGTTGACAAGGGGAAATTCCCCGGAAGAATGCGGGAAATCTGCCGGCATAGACTGCCGGTACGGGAGCGGCGGCGTTATATTGACAAAAAAGATCAATCTCGGTAAAACGACGTGCTTTTTTTATAATTTTGTGCCTTTCTTTTGAAACGAACCGCCCGCCGGGAACAACGGACAGGGCATCGGATGTACGACAGACTGGTATGGCAAAAATAGTAACTTTTGGGGAAGTATTAATGCGGCTGAGCACACCGGGGTTTGCCCGGTTTGAGCAGGCGAAGCAATTTGACGTAACTTATGCGGGCGGTGAGGCCAATGTGGCCGCAGCGCTGGCGTACTGGGGACATCATACGGCGCACGTGACCCGGTTTCCCGATACGGCGATCGGGCGGTCTGCTGCGCAGAGCCTGCGGTTTCACGGAGTGGATACTTCGCATATTCTGTATGGCGGCGACCGTATAGCGGTATACTTCCTGGAGACCGGCGCGGCCTTGCGGGCCAGCCAGATCGTCTATGACCGTTACCACTCCTCGTTTGCCGGGCAGGTACCGACGGAGTTCGACTGGGAACGTATACTGGAAGGAGCCGATTGGTTTCATTGGGCCGGGATTACCCCGGCGCTTTCGCAGGCGGCCGCCGACGGCCTTGCGCTGGGGATCCGTAAAGCAAAGGAAAAGGGCATCACGGTGTCAGGGGATATCTTTTACAGGTCCAACCTGTGGAAGTACGGGAAGAAGCCTTCGGAGGTGCTGCCCGCTCTTACGGAGGGGACCGACATCGTCATTGCCGGCAAGGAAAATGTCCGGGATATCTACCGGCTGCCGGCGGAGACTTTCGGAGAGGCCTGTGTAAGCCTGAAGAAAGCCTTTCCCCATATCAGGCGTATCGTGGATACGAAGAGGACATCCATCAGCGCTACGCACAACCTGCTGAGGGCCTACATGTGGGACGGGGAAAAAACCCTGGAAACCAAAGACATCGACATCAACCCCATCGTGGACCGGATAGGCGGGGGTGACGCATTTATTGCCGGCCTGGTGCACGGGCTGCTGACCTTTGACGATGAGCAGCGTGCGCTGGAATTCGGGGTTGCTGCGTCGGCGCTGAAGCATACCATAGAAGGTGACGCGCTGATTGCCACCGAAGAAGAGATAGAAGTGATCCGGAACGGGGATACGTCCGGACGAGTTAGACGGTAGAAAGGAAAAAAAATGGCAGTATTAAACCAACTTACAGCGATCTCTCCGGTAGACGGACGCTACTACAGGCAGGTGGCTGAGCTCTCGGCTTTTTTTTCGGAGTATGCGCTGATTCAATACCGCGTGCATGTCGAGATCGAGTACTTTATCGCGCTTTGCGAGCTTCCGCTTCCCCAGCTTGCCGATTTTGATAAAAATCTTTACGGGAAGCTGCGGGAGATAGTCCGTTCAGTGAGAAGGATGCCCTGTTGGTGAAGGAGATAGAGAATGAAACCAACCACGACGTAAAGGCCGTGGAGTATTTCATAAAAGCCAGGTTTGAGGAGTTGGGTATCAGCGCTTACCAGGAGTTTATCCATTTCGGCCTTACCTCCCAGGACATCAACAATACTGCCATCCCGCTTAGCCTGAAGGATGCCGTCGAAAAGCAGCTGAAGCCCCTGTTTCGCCAGGTGCTGTTCGTTTTGAAGCGGATGTCCATCGAATGGCGGAATGTGCCGATGCTTGCGCATACGCACGGGCAGCCTGCTTCGCCGACCGGGGTCGGCAAGGAGCTGCTGGTTTTTGTGGAAAGGATCGAAAAGCAGCTCGAGCTGCTGGAGTCGGTCCCGTATTCCGCCAAATTCGGCGGGGCAACCGGTAACTTCAACGCCCACCATGTGGCTTACCCGGAGGTAGACTGGATGGATTTCGGCAACCGGTTTGTTGCGGGGCTGGGCCTCAAAAGAAGCCGCTATACTACCCAGATCGAGCATTATGACAACCTGGCGGCGCTTTTTGACGGCCTGAAAAGGCTGAACACCATCCTGATTGACCTGAACAGGGACATGTGGGCCTATATTTCGATGAGTTACTTCAAGCAGAAAATCAAGCCGGGAGAGGTGGGATCGTCCGCCATGCCGCATAAGGTAAACCCCATTGATTTTGAAAATTCGGAAGGGAATATGGGTTTTGCCAATGCGCTGTATGAATATTTTGCCGCGAAGCTGCCGGTTTCCAGGCTGCAGCGGGATTTGACGGACTCTACGGTGCTCCGCAACATCGGTGTGCCGGTGGCGCACCAGATCATCGGGCTGAACTCGCTGATGAAGGGGCTGAGCAAGGTGGAGCTGAACGAGCAGGCGCTGAAGACGGATCTTGGAGACAACTGGGCGGTGGTAGCGGAGGCCATCCAGACGATATTGCGCAGGGAAGGTTATCCGAAGCCGTATGAGGCATTGAAATCCCTGACCAGGACCAACGAGGGGATTACCCGGGAATCGATTTCCAGGTTTGTGGAAACGCTGGATGTCCCCGTGGCCATCCGGGAAGAGCTCAGGCGGATCACGCCCTACAACTACCTGGGGGTGGTGGAGGATTGACGGTGCGGCAGCCGGATCCGGCTGCCGCAACTATACGAACTGCCATTCCTTCCTCCGGCGCCCCGGCGGAAAGAAACGGAGATAGAGCCGGTAGATACCATTAACCGGTACGCGCAGCCGGCAGAGCAGCACGACCAGGCTGGTCAGCGGATCTGGGTTTTCGATGTAATTGAGCAGCCTGTAAAATTTCAGCGCCAGGTCAAATTCCCGGGCATAGAAGCATTTCCGGATGAACGTTTTGATCCTGGCCGCCAGGATATCGAATTCTTCCTGGTTGCGGTTCAGGTCGTAGGCCTTATTGCAGACCAGGTAAGTGGATTCGAGCAGCTTGTTTTTCGGCCGTATAACGAGGGTGGACATTGCTCCCCTGATGATCCGCTTGCGGGTAAGCACTTCGTCCTGGTAGTGATATTGATAGCGGCCCGACGACCTCACCCAAAAGTCGAAGTCTTCAAACGCCAGGTTTTCATCGTAGCCGTTCATTTCTTCCAGCATGCTTCTCCGCATCATCATGGTGGGAGTGCAGATAAAATACTGTTTCAGGATATTTTTGTACACATCGCCGCAGGGTATGGCTATCGTAGATCTGCCCGAGGCGTCTGCCGGGAAATGGTAATCCAGGTGCCGGCCCGAAGCATCGATGGACCGCGC
>JBEBSO010000102.1:0-9354 GCA_040394275.1 Telluribacter sp. | reverse complement strand
CCCTCCCCGATCCTCAACCAGAGAGACTGGGGTGAGCTGAACGGGAAGGCGCTTGATTTTTCCAGGCAGGAGGACCGGCTTATCGCAGGCAACTGGTACATCGACCGTTTCCTGGAGCGTTATGCCAGGGAGGGGTACAAAAACCTGCAGCTGGCGGGCTTTTACTGGGTGGATGAGGACGTAAGAGGCTGCGCGGATATACTGGTGCCGCTGGGCGATCACATACGCTCCAAAAAGCTCAGGTTTTACTGGATCCCTTACTGGAATGCCAAAGGATTTGACCAGTGGAAGGAATTCAAATTCGATTATGCCTGGCTGCAGCCCAATCATTTTTTTAACAAGAACATCAGCGACGACCGTATAGACCAGGCTTGCGACTATGCCCGGAAGATGGGAATGGGTGTGGAAATGGAATTTGACAGCCGTGCGCTGGCTGACAACAAGGCGGACATGCGCGATCGCCTGGTCAGCTATATCGACAGGTTTGAGAAGAACGGGGCATTTGCCGAGTCGCCGATTGCCTACTATGAAGGGGGGAACGGGGTGTACAATTTCTTCAAATCCACCCACCCCAAAGACAAGGAGCTGATGGACAGGCTTGCCGACCATATCATCCAGCGCAAGAAGAAGAGCTTTATGAAAAAATTGAAATAGGAAGAGAAGCGGCGGCTTCAGCGTTCTGGCAGACGGGACGACATGGGGGCATTTGTTTTCCGACCCGGAGCAGGGGAGGGAGCAAGTGTCCCTTGTTTGCTTTGAACGGCAACCCGCGGCGCAGTATAAAGTGAACGGATTCTGCGAACGGGTGATTGTCCTGTTTGGTTTTTTGTGATCCTGATCAGAAAATCGAAGGGGATAATTCCTTCCAATATTAAAATAAGTATGTAAGTTTGAAAAAACGTCAGACCGCTTTATGAGCAGACCTTTAAATGTTGCCGGTGCTTACCATAAGAATACAGATCCACAAAAAATAGTGCTCGGTTACTTTGCCAACGAGGGAAGTACAACCATACCAGATTTAAGCAAGGAGCTGAACATCAGCGTTCCTAAAGTAACGGTATTTGTAAATGAGCTCATCAGGGAGGGATTTGTGCGGGATTTCGGAAAAATCGAATCTACCGGCGGGCGGCGCCCGAACCTGTACGGGGTCGTTCCCGGTTCTGCCTATTTTATCGGCGTGGACGTCAAGCAGAATCACATCAACCTGGGTTTGTCAGACCTGGAAAAAAACCTGGTGGAGGTGCGAGACAAAGTGCCTTATCTTCTGGACAATTCCAGGGAATCGCTCGTGGCGCTCTGCCGTCATATCCGGGAGTTTATCGAGTCCATATCCGTGCCCCGTCATAAGGTGCTGGGAATCGGGATCAACCTGTCCGGGCGCATCAATTATGCCACGGGGTACAGCTATAGTTTCTTTCATTTCGACGAAAGGCCGCTGAGCAAGATTGTGGAGGAAGAGATCGGCATACCGGTATACCTGGAGAACGACTCGCGGGCCATGGCCTACGGGGAGTTCTGCATGGGTGTGGTGAAAGGGGAAAAAGATGTGCTGTTTCTTAACCTGGATTACGGGATCGCGGTGGGCGTGCTGATGAACGGACAGCTTTATTACGGGAAGTCGGGCTATGCGGGGGAATTCGGGCACATGCCGATCTTTAACAACGAGCTGATCTGTCGCTGCGGCAAAAAGGGATGCCTGGAGACCGAAGCTTCGGGATGGGCGCTGACGAGGATGTTCCGGGAAAAGCTGGCGGAAGGATCGTCTTCCGTGCTTTCATCGGGAGAATTGAAAGCAGGAGACGTGGAGATGGAAGACATCATCGAGGCGGCCATTGCGGACGACGTGCTTGCCATCGAGCTGATCGAAGAGATCGGGGAAAACCTCGGCCGGGGCATCGCCGCGCTGATCAACGTATTTAACCCCGAGCTGGTGGTGCTGGGAGGAGGGCTGATGGCCACGGGAGAGTACATCGAGCTTCCCATCAAATCGGCGATCAACAAATACTCGCTGAGCCTGGTCAACAATGATACGCAGCTGAAGGTGTCCGGGCTGGGCGAGCGCGCGGGGATCCTGGGCGCCTGCCTCCTGGTACGCAACCGGGCGCTGGGGCTGGGGTAGACCTGCGGGGCAGGCGGGAAGAGCACCAGGAAATATGGCGCCAAATATTATTCTGATTTATATAGATCTAAAGAAGATATCCAGGTGGATTCGCATCTCCCGAAGATTTTACAGAATTTTTCCGAAAAATATAAAGTATTCAAAGAATTATATTCGGTTTTAAGCAAAGAGGCCGTCCACGCGGACGGCCTCTTTGCTATCGGGGGGGGGCGGTTGCCCGGCCCTATTTCTTTTCCGCAGCCATTTTCAGGGCTTCGGTCGTGATGAAATACTTGGTTATCATATTGGGAACTTCCCAGTCGGGGAGCTTGCCATCCTTCAGGTATTCCATATACTTGTTGGCTACCTGCGCGAAATGTGATTCGTGACCGGTATCGTATTGGGCAGGGATGGTTACTTCCCAGCCTTTGGCATTCTTTTTGAGCGCTACGCCGGGAAATTTCTCCTGCACCTGTTTGAATTTCTCCGTAAGGACGCTTTCGTAGGTTTTGTCGTTGCCCACCTGCTCGATATAAAGCACCGGCTTGAAATTCTGTTCCTTGCCCTGGCGTATCACGAGGTTGGCTTTGGTGCCGCGCATAATGGAATAATGCGTATCGCCGGTTCCTTCCGGGGCCTGGTAGTTCCAGATCACAGATACTTTGGCGTGTACGCCTTTGAGGGTATAGTTGATTTCCCCGTTTGAGTACACATGCAGCGTGCTGTCTTTGACATCCTTTACCAGGTACTCAGGATAGGTTTCCGCTTTGGTTACTTTTTTGAACTGGCCGGGCGTGAGCAGCGTGGCCCACCTGCGGCTGGACAGCAGCTTCACGTCGGTCTGGTAATCCAGGGCCGTTTCGGGGAAGCTGCTCCACTGGATCATGTCCACCAGGTGCGTGGTGACATCCACGATGCCGTCTCCCTGCTGCTTTACGTCAAAAAACCAGGACGGGCGGATCAGCGGCTCGCCGGCTACATTTTTGAAAAAATGGTGCACGCTTTCCTTGACGACGGCCGGTTCCTTTTCCGATCCTTTCTGAAGCGTTCCGAAGATTTCGGGCAGGTGCGCCAGCTCTCTCTGCAGCGCATTGGTGACCTCATAACGTTCGGTCATGATATCATACAGGAGCACCTTGTTTTTTTCTGCCGAGGCAAAGGCCTCCTTCAGCAGCTGGAAGCCCTCGCTGTCGATGGCCATGGGCTTGTCTGCCAGCACATTCAGACCGGCATCCACGGAACGTTTGATGAATTCCGTTTTTTGCTGGTTGTTACCGGCCAGCACCACGATGTTCCCCGCTTTTTCCGCCAGCATTTTTTCAAAGAAATCCGGCCCTCTGTACACTTTTTCGTTCCAGCGGGTGGGATCTTCCTCCCGGGTATTGAATTTCTCGATTTTGCTGAGGTAGGCGTCCACATCGGGGCCTTCCGTAGCATACACATGTACGGTAGAGTCGACCGAGTCGTACATGGTTTTTTGTACGAGCGATGCGTGAAAGTGCCCCGGTTCCACCACGACCAGGCTCAATGGCTTGCGGCTGTCTTGCTCGGTTTTAGAACTGTTGCAGGCTTGCATCATGATACCGGTAAGGGCTAATGAAGAAATGATGGTCTTTCTGATCATAATTTTTTTGTGTTGAAAAGCACAGGTTCCTTACTTAAGGACGTAATTTATGATAATTTCCCTGAACTGTCCTTGTCAATGAACAGGGTGGCGTTCGGGTGCCTGCGCAGGATCGTGGAAGGATAGACCTCTGTAATCTCATCGGACAGGGTGTGGTGAATGGCTTCCGCTTTGTTTACGCCGGGGACCATACACAGGACGGTTTCGGCTTTGAGCAGGGCCGGGATGGTCAGGGTAAGCGCATGGGTAGGCACTTCGTCCAGCCGGTCAAAGCATTTGTCGTTTACCTGCTGCTGACGGCTTTTCATGTCCAGCGAAACCTCTTTGATCAGTACCGGATCGTTAAAATCAGCTACATGCGGATCGTTGAAGGCGATGTGGCAGTTTTCGCCGATACCCATAAACACGATGTCGGTGGGGTACTTGTTGAGCAGGGCAGTGTACCTTTCACATTCTTCGGTCACGCTTTCGGCGTTGCCGTTGATGTAATAGATTCCGCCGATCGGGAGCTTATCGAATATTTTATGCTTCAGGAAAGTCCCGAAAGCCTGGCGGGCGTCACCCGGCAGGCCGATGTATTCGTCCATGTGGAATACATTGACTTTGCTCCAGTCGATCCCCGGCTCGGTGGCGAGCGCCTCGAGAAATTCATTCTGGGAAGGAGCCGAAGCAAAGATTATATTTACAGACGACTTTCCGGTCAGCAGGTCCCGGATCGTTTTGCCTGCAAGCTCCGCAGCGTCTTCACCCAGCGCCTGCCTGTTTTCGAAAATCCTTACATTGAGCAAATCACACTTCAACGTCTGCAATGGTAATTCGGTGGAATTCATGTTATTTTTGAATTTTTTAAGTTTAAAATATATAAAACTTAGCTTTTCTGATTATTGAACCAGGTTCTAAGGGTTAGGAAATACAAAAGAAACATCAGGGCGCGGTATAAATTACCGTTCCTTTTACCAGGGTATTCCTGATGTTGATGTTCTTGTCGAAAATAACGATGTCGGCATCTTTTCCCACGACAATGGCTCCTTTGTGGTCGGCCACGTTCATGATGCGCGCGGGAGTGGCCGAAGCCATACAAACGGCATCCAGGAGCGATACGTCGGCCAGCTGTACCATGTTTCTGACCAGCCGGTCAAATGTGGCGACGCTGCCGGCGAAGGCGGTCCGGTCCGGAAGCTTGGCTACGCCGTCTTCCACGATGACCTTCAGCCCGCCCTTGAGCGATCCCAGGATGCTTTCGCCCGGCGGCATACCGGCGGCGCGCATGGCATCGGTAATGAGCGCGGTCCGCTGCGCCCCTTTTATTTTATACACCAGCTTCAGCAAGGCCGGGGGCAGGTGCACGCCGTCCGTGATGATTTCGACGTCCATTTCGTCGATCAGGAAAGCAGCCTCTACGGCGCCGGCGTACCGGAAAGCATTTCGCCTTGTCACCCCCGACATCCCGGAATACAGGTGTGTGGCGAGGGTATACCCGTTTTCGAAGCCTTTCAGCACATCTTCGTATACGGCATCCGTATGGGCAAGAGCTACCAGGATGCCCTGGTTGCGGACGTATTCTGCAAACTCGATGGCTCCTTCCAGTTCGGGCGCCGCACTCCAGCGGGCAATGGACGACGAGTAGCGGAGCACTTCCTTGTATTCGGCCGGATCGGGGTTCCGGATATAGCGGGGATCCTGGGCGCCGCGCTGGGCCATGGCAAAATAAGGCCCTTCGAGGTGTATCCCGAGAAACTGAGCCCCTTTGGTATTCTTTGCGTGGGCACGTTCGTAGGTATCCAGTGTGTTGAGCAGGTCTGCTTTTTCGGCGGTAAGCGTGGTGGGGACCATGGCCGTGGTGCCATACCGGGCATGCGTCTCGGCGATGCCCAGGAAAGCCTCCTCCGTACCGTCCATAAAATCGTGACCGCCTCCGCCGTGGATATGAATGTCGATAAACCCGGGTGCGATGTAATGGCCGCCGGCGTCCAGCACCTCCGCCCCGGGGACTTCCACATCCCGCTCACTGATGCCGGTAATGACCCCGTCTTCCACTACCACCGTACCGCCTGGTATATAGCGGTACGGCGTCACGATCGTGCCGTTTGTAATCTTTAATTTCCGGCCGGCCGCCTGCCCGCGGGCACCGTGGCCGGTTTTTGATTGTTTTTCTTCCATAATCATCCGAAAAGGGGATGCCTACCTGAATTTTTGTATGATTAAAATCCCCAGCTTCTTAATTTATGACCTTTTATCGCATAGAATACGAGGTAGAGGTAGCAGGGCACAAGTACCCAGTAAGCCTCTCTGAGACCGATATGGTCGGCATAGTACCCGTAGAAAAGCGGCATGATGGCGTTTCCGCAAAGCCCCATGATCATGATGGAGGCGCCGAGCTTGGTGAAGCGTCCCAGGCCGTCCAGCGCAAGCGGCCATATCCCGGCCCAAACCAGCGAGTTGGCGAGCCCGAGCAATACGACAAACCATATCGAGATGTCCGTATTATGGCCCAGGAACCTGACCGGTCCTTCTGCATAGATAATGAGCAGCGTGAAGATGGTTCCCAGGAGGGTACATATGCGCAGCGCATTTACCTGGCTGATGTACCTGGGGATCAGCGCAATCCCGATAAAGTACCCGCAAATGGTACAGAACAGGGTGTAAGACGGGAAAGTTTTGGCTTCCAGCAGGTCGATGTTCATAGAGCCTGCGTAGCCGATGATCGTATCGATCGCAATCACCTGTGTACCTACGTGCAAAAATATAGCCAGGGCGCCCAGGATCAGGTGGGGAAACTGGAAGATGCTGGTTTTGCCGGCATTGGTCGAAGCCACTTTTTCATCTTCATGCTCGGTGTCGATTTCGGGCAGGGGAGAGCGGTATACCAGGTAACCCAGGGTAAAAAGAAAGGTGCCCAGCGCGATGTACGGGTTTATTACCCTGCGAATCAATTCATCAAGCGCCACGTTCCGCTCTGCCTCGGTCATATTGCCGAGCTGTGCAAAGAGGTCGGTATCTGTGGGCCGGAGAATGACAGCGGCGAAAATGAGCGGGGAAAGAATACCGGCGGCTTTATTACAGACTCCCATGATGCTGATCCTTTGCGCAGCTCTTTCCTGCGGGCCGAGGATCGTGATGTAAGGGTTTGCAGCAGTTTGCAGTATGGAAAGGCCTATCCCGATGGTAAATAGGCCGAGCAGGAATATTTCATAGGTGCGTGTATAGGCAGCCGGCACAAAGATAAAAGCGCCGAGGGCCATGGCCCAGAACCCGTACATCATTCCTTTTTTAAATCCGTACTTTTTTAACAGGAAAGAAGAGGGGACCGACATGATAAAATAGGCAATGTAGAAGGCGAAGGCCACCAGGTAGGCCTGGAAGCTGGTCAGCTCACAGGCAATCTTGAAATATGGTATCAGGATGGCGTTTACCCAGGATACAAAGCCGAAGATAAAAAACATCACACCGATGAGGAAGATCGATATGATGGTCTGCCGGCTTGTGAGGCTGCTCACGCTTACTGCTGCGGAGTTGTTTTTCATATGGAGATTTTAAATGGGTTTATGGCTGCCCCGTCACGGGGCAGCCATGTGAATAATTTCGGTGATCGGTCAGACGGTAAGTTCCCAGCCTTTGGCATATTCCCTTTTCCAAAGCTTGTTGGCCGCCTTGTTGTTTTTGATGTGCCCGTTGGACGGATCGATTTCGAGGGTGGCTCCCGTACGCTGCGCAATGTTGCCCAGCTGGCAGAGCAGGGTGCTCTGGTGTCCGCTCACGATATCTGAAGCGAGCTGCGAGCCTTTTTTGATCCCTTCGAAGAAGTTCTGGATGTGGATGGCATCCAGGCTTTGTGACGGGTTCATTTTGTTTCTCGGATCGATGACAAGATTGGATTTCTCTTCTTTTACCAGCTTGTTGTCCAGGTCGAAGATTTTATAGGTATTGCCCTGGCCTATCTGGAGAGAGCCTTTTTCCCCGTAGAGAATGATACCCACGCTGCTTCCTTCCACGTAAGTTCCGTTGCAGCTGCGTCCTTCCCAGGTCATGGCGGTATTGTTGGCAAATTCGATGTTGATGACCTGTGTATCCGGTGTTTCCCAGTCGTCTTTGTAGCGGAACCGGCCCCCGGCTGAATTGACCCGTGTCGGATAGTCCACGCCCAGTCCCCAGCGCATCAGGTCGACCATGTGGGTACCGTTGTTGAGCGCCTCGCCTGTTCCCCAGTTCCACAGCCAGTGCCAGTTGTAGTGCACCAGGTTGTCTTTGTAAGGCCTGCGGGGAGCCGGGCCCTGCCATAGTTCATAATCGAGCCAGGAGGGGACGGCTGTTTCCTTTCCGATCCCGATGGAAGGACGGTTGGCGGTGTACCATCCTTTGGCAAAGTAAGGACGACCGATGATGCCGTCTTTTACTTCCTGGATGGCTTTTGCCACGTTCGGATAAGAACGCCTCTGGTTGCCCATCTGGATCACATTCTTGTATTTTTTCTGCGCAGCGATCAGGATTTCGCCTTCATGGGGATTGTGGCTGCAGGGTTTTTCGAGATATACGTGCTTACCGGCTTTTGAGGCAAGCAGCGCTGCGGGCGCATGCCAGTGATCGGGCGCGGCCACCACCAGGGCATCCAGGTTTTTATCTTCCAGCGTCTTGCGGAAATCCGGCGCAGCCTTCGGCTTTTTGTTTTGATTCTTTTCCACGACGGCAATACACTTGTCCGCCGCACGGGTATCTACATCCGAGATATAAATAATTTCACAATTGGGTTGAAGCGCATAGTTGCTGGCCAGCGCAAGCCCCCGGCTGTTCACGCCCATTACCCCCACCAACACTTTTTCGTTGGCCCCTAAGATCCGGCCATAGCTTTTCGCACTGAATCCGGGCAGGATCCCGCCGGTGGTCAGCACTGCCGTACCCGCAATCGTTTTCTTTATAAAATCCCGGCGGGATTCGGCATTCACATGCCCGTTGTTTGTCGGCTTTCTTGAGGTTTTCATTATCTGAATTGTTTTAAATTGCTTGTATTGTTTATGGTTTAATAAAGAAGTCAGCATATCCTGGTGCCCGGGCTTCAGCGACCCGGCCAATGATCCCGGATGCCTGCAGCGCGAAGTTATTGCAGTTTGCCCGAACTTTGATATATATCAGAGACAGGGGCCATTCAATTTTTGAGCGGGTGGAAACTGATTTTGCCTGTCTGTAGCAGCCTGCTCCTTAAAAAAGGCAGCTGCGGCGCAGCAAAACGAGGCAGGAAGAAGATCTTTCTTTAGGGACATAAATTTCGGAGAACCCATTTCGTGTACGTACCCGAAAGTTATAAAAACAATTTTAATATAAAAAAAATCAAGAAAGAAAAGTGATTAATCCAGCAATCGCCCGGGCGGGGTCATGGGTGGGCAGAAGGGCGTTAGCCGGGGTGGCGTCCGGGGGTATCATTGCAGGGTGAACGTACCAAATTATAGACTTTATGTGGCGATGGAGAACCGGTAAGGCGCCTATAAGATGGGTACGTTTCCTGCAGACCTTTGTTATTTTATCTTAAGTGTGCGCTCTTTTACTGTTGTGTTGTACCTACGTTTGGAAATGGCCGGTATGCTTTCATTTGACGATCAGCTGATCTGCTTCTACAGTATGCGGACCGGCAAACTCCGGG
>JBEBSO010000101.1:0-9414 GCA_040394275.1 Telluribacter sp. | reverse complement strand
CAGGGAGCCCAGGGATTTTTTGAACTCGTCATAAGTGGTTTCGGAAAACCTGCTTATTTTGATGTAGCCGGTTTCTTTGTCGACCATGTAGGTGGCGTCGACGGAAAAGGTCGGTATCCTGTTCCGGATGATCTCGAAAGTAAGGGGCGCTTCGATGCCGGCCCGGCCTATGTCTAGCCTGACTTTCGAGCCTCTCGGCCCGCGCAGCAATTTGAATACACTGGCGTTGGTCACGTTGGGGCCGGAGAGGGGTTTGCCGTCTACAAACAGGATACGGTCTCCGCTGGCGATACCGGCCTCTTCGGAAGGCCCGCCGCTGAGGGGGGTGACCACGAATACCGTATCGTTGTAGATATTGAATTCCACGCCGATGCCGTCGAAGCCGGCCTCCAGCTGGGAACGGGCAGCGGTGGCTTCTTCGGTGTTGAAGTAAGTGGTGTGCGGGTCGAGCTTTTCCAGCATTTTGGTAATGGAATAGTCGACCAGCTCGTCGGTATTGACCGAATCCACATAGTTGTGCTCGATCTGCATCAAAACTTCCCGGTACTTCAGATAACCCCTGGCCAGCTCGGCGATTTTCCCGGAGCCGCCGAAAAAAGTGGCCCCGAGTAATATCCCGGCTGTGAGCGTAATGCTCAGTATGATGGGCATTCTTACCGCGGTGGGTGAATTGCTGATTTTTTCTTTGGAAGTACCAGGTCTCATATAAAAATCTCAATTGCCGGGAACCGCCGACCGGTTCCGGGATACAGCAGAAAACAAAGCAGCTACCACGATAGCCTGCAAATTCACCCAAAAATAGGGTAAATTCGCCGAACGGGCTTCTCCGGCCTGTCTAAAATTCCGTCTTTTTACTAACGTTTAAGGCCGTCATCTTCTTTTCCGGGGGGCAGGTTTTTTCGGAACATGCCTGACCGGAGGGCGGGCATGCGGAACGGCAGGCGCCGTGTTCGCTTCGGCGGGAATTGCCGACATCGGGGCGAGGATGTGCATTTCGCGGCCCAGCGCCTGCCGGATCTCTTCGGGACTGTCGATGGCCCGGATACGGAAGGAAAATATATAGGGAGCAACGGGCGGCGCCCCGCTTGGGCCGGGCCCCTGCCGGAAGAAGTCCAGGCCGAGCACCGTAGCCTGTCCCCGCCGGAGGCGCTGCGGATGACTTGCTGCCTCGGAAAGGGCCTGCGGCGTGTAATCCTGTACGTTTACGTGAAGCAGAGAATCGCTGATGGCCAGCAGGCCGGAGCCGCTTTCATCGGTCAGGGCCACCCATTTGACCCCGGTTTTGTTCCCGTTTTCCTGGGGTATGGCGTAGTCGGAATGCTGTTCGCTGACGCGGCCCGAGTACAGGCCGGTTTTGCCGCTTTCCTCCCGGCCGGCGTACGTTTCGTGGGGGCCTTTCCCGTACCAGGTCACGGTGCTGAAGGCGGCCGGCATGCTGCATTCGAAACCTATCCTCGGGAAGTCCGGCCAGCTGCCGGAGGGAGTAATGATGTGCTTCAGGTGGAGGTCGCCGGTAGCGTATACCGTGTATACCGACTGTATGAGCACGGTCCCGGATGCCCCGCGGAGGTTTTGCGCCAGGGTTATCTTATAAATATGCGCACTGAGTTTTTCGCTCCTCAGGTCGGTGCCGGTCACTTCCAGGGCATTCAACCCGGCGGCCGACCGGAGTGAAACCTGTGCATCGGGGCCGCCCAGCAGGTCGCCGGCTGTAGGGCCGCGCCAGAAGCTGGCGGCGAGCCCGCTTTCCAGGAGTTCTTTCCCCTTGTACCTGAACGATGTCAGGGTGCCGCTTTTCTTCTCGAACACAACGGAGAAATCCTGCCCGCTGATTGACAGGCCGGTTCCCGGTAAAATAGCCTGCCTGAGCGGGGGCAGGCCGGTAAAGGTAATGTTGGCCGGCTTTTTCTGTACCGTTTCAAGGGTATATTGAAACCAGGCCACCTCGTGCCCGGCCGGCGCCCAGCGCTCGTCTGCCGCCAGCCGGATACTGATGTTCAGCAAACAGGGGCCTTCGGTTTCGGCCGGGAGCCGGTAGGGGATGTGTACGGTCTGGGTTTCGCCGGGCAGGGCTTCCAGCTTTTCAATTTTTCCTTCCTGTATCGTTTGCCCCTGCTCAACAAGCTCCCAATGAAGAACGAACGGGCGGAGCGAGGTGAAATCGTACCGGTTGGTGAGCCGGAGCTGCCCCCCGGGTCCGGGAGCTGCCCCGATGTACTGGAAGATTTTTTTTACTTCGTTGATTTCGGGCTGAGGTTGCCGGTCCGGGCTGACCATCCCCTGGCCACTCCTGTCCGCCGGGCCCGGGGAAACAGCCGGGATGTATTGATCGATCCAGCCGGACAGGAAGCCGCCCTGCAGCTGCGGATGGGTTCCGACACCTTCCCAGTACCTGCTTAACTGCCCGAGGCCGTTCCCGGCGGGGTCGGCAAAAGCAGCCATGAGGAGGGGCTTTTCGAGACGGGTTTGCGCCCATGCCGCCAGCTCTTCAGGTGACGGTGCTACAGGGGAGAAGAAATCGACGGCACCGGCAGGGGAAGCGTCCGGCAGATTGCCTTCATTGAAAACCGGTCGGGTCGGGTCATCCAGGCGGATATAATCGGCGAGCAGGCGTAAGTCGGCGCCGGTCTCTTTCCCCAACGACCAGGCGATGACGGAGGGGTGGTTCCGGTCCCTGGAAAGGACCGCTTTCAGGCGGGCGAGCAGCGCGTCTTTCCGATCGGGACGGTCGGCGGGCTGCCGGCTGCTTTCTGCGGGGAGGCGGCCTATGTTGGCTTCGTCCACTACGTAGAGCCCGTATTCGTCACATAGATCGTACCAGGTTTTGCTGTGCGGGTAGCCGGCGGTACGTACCGCGTTGATGTTGTGCCGCTTCATGAGCAGGATGTCCCGGACCATTGTTTCGCGGCGGAGGGCTCTCCCGGTTTGCGGGTCGAACTCATGCAGGTTCACTCCTTTCAGCAATACGGGCTGGTCGTTGACCAGGAGCTGCCCGTCCTCTATACGGACGGTCCGGAAGCCGATTTTCCGGGATACGGCTTCGAGCGTTTTCCCGTTCGGATCGGTAATCCCGATGACCAGCTGATAAAGAACGGGGGTTTCCGCCGACCACCTTCCGGGATCCCGGACATCGAGCGTCAGCTGTACCGGCAACTCTTTCCCTGCAGCCAGCATGTCTATGCGTTGCGAAGCGCCGGCATCCAGCGGTTTTTTCGCAGCATCATATACCCTGGCATTCAGGGTATACCCGTATAGCGCTTCCTTCGAAAAATTCTTGACATAGGCATCCACTTTCAGCGTGGCGCTGCCGGCGCCGATGTCCGTTTCGATTTTAAAATCATGGACATGCACCTCCGGGAAGGCCAGGAGAGACACCTCCCTGAAAATCCCGGACAGCCGCCAGTAATCGTGATTTTCAAGGTAGCTGCCGTCAGAAAAACTGACCACCATGGCTGCCAGCTCATTGCGGCCGGGGCGGAGATGCGGCGTGATGTCAAATTCGAAAGGGCTCATGCTGTCCTCGTGATAGCCCAGGAGCTTCCCGTTGAGCCATACGTAGCAGGCTGATTGTACTCCCCCGAAACGAAGGAAAATATTTTTCCCGCTCCAGCTGTCGGGAACGGAGAACGCCGTGCGGTAGAGGCCCGTGGCATTGGTGTCTACCGGTACAGCCGGCGGACCGTCCGGAAAGGGAGGCTTCCCGGGATACTTCGGCCTGTCGTAGGGCCTGTTTTCCCGGATGGCTACCATCTGCCAGTTGGAGGGCACCGTAAGGTCGTCCCAGGAAGTTGTCGGGTGGGAAGGCAGGAAAAACCCGTCAGGCACGCGGGAAGGGTGGCTGACCCATTTGAATTTCCAGGTGCCGTTCAGGGATTTAAACCAGGTGCTTTGCCGTTCGTCCAGGGAAAGGGCGCTGTCCGCGTCCGGGAAGGGAACATAGCTGGACCGGTAAGGCTCGGTGCCGACCGAAAAAATTTCAGGGTTTTGCCATTCGGGCAGGGATTGTGCTTGCGGGCAGAAGGTGAAGAGCGGGAGGAGCAGGAAGATCAGTATACGTAAGTTGTCCATCGTTTTGTGAGTCGTATTTCAGCCCCGGACCGGGCAGGGAAATCAGGGCCGGGTGCCGCAGAAAAAGGAAGGCAGCTATAGAATCAACCTATATTTTGAGTAATTTAGTATGAGAACCGTTACTTTCTTTACTTTTTTAAGTATTATATATATCTTGATGTAGCAATTTCAAGCGCTAAACCATTTCTTACCATTAAACGTATCCTGGACTTATGAGTAAATTTGATGACGTACTTGCTACCTACCTTAAAGAGGCAGAAAAATTGGGTCTTTCTGTGGATTCGGGATTACTCGAAAAAGTAACCAAAGGTTTGGGTCCCTCCATTTATAATGCGGACTCCTCCAAAGTGTCTTCATCAGACCAGGCGGAGCTGGACAGGGTGAAAAAGAATTTCCTGATCGGCAAGCTCGGGCTTTCGGATGGTCCCGCGCTCGACGGAGCGATCAAACATGCCGTCGATACACTGGGGAGTTCAAATCCGCACAAGTACCGGGCGCTGTTCTATTATCTCCTGGTGAAAAAGCTGGGCAAGGAGAGCGCGTACAACTGAGTATCCCCACGGGGATAAAAAAAGGAGGTGCTCCCAACCAGGGGCACCTCCTTCAGTACAAGGGGTAGTCTGCTTCAGGCAATAATGGCTTCAGCCAGCACCAGAACCCTGTTTTTCAATACTTCAACCACACCTCCGTCTACGGTGAAGACTGTTTTGCCGGCGGAAGATTCCACAACAATGTCTCCCTGCCCGATCGTGCTTACCAGGGGTGCGTGGCCATTCAATACCTGGAACTGGCCTTCCGTGCCGGGGAAAGTCACAGCAGCAGCTTCACCATTAAACACCTTTTTATCGGGGGTTATTATCTCTAGGTTCATTCGTATGGCAGTTTATGTTTACTTTCCGGGCAGCCGGCGATTCTGGCCCCAGCCGCCCGGAAAGCCAAACTGAAAATTTATTTCGCTGCTTCTGCAAGCATTTTCTGTCCTTTTTCGGCGGCCTGTTCGATGGTACCTACCAGGTTGAAGGCCATTTCAGGAAGGTGGTCATACTCACCATTGATGATGGCGTTGAACCCCTTGATGGTATCGTTGATATCCACCAGCACACCCGGGAGAC
Source organism: Telluribacter sp. (assembly GCA_040394275.1). Lineage (GTDB taxonomy): Bacteria > Bacteroidota > Bacteroidia > Cytophagales > Spirosomataceae > JBEBSO01. The sequence continues at coordinate 4,234 of JBEBSO010000101.1, read as the reverse complement.
CTGTAAACTGTGACGCAACGAAGAACGGCTGGGAAAGGAAACGCTCCACTCTCCTGGCGCGGGCTACGATCAGCTTGTCCTCTTCGGAAAGCTCTTCCATACCCAGGATCGCGATGATGTCCTGCAGCTCCTTGTAGCGCTGGAGGATATTTTTTACGCTTTGCGCGCAATTGTAGTGCGCATCGCCCAGGGTCTCCGCAGAAAGAATCCGGGAAGTGGAATCCAGCGGATCCACCGCGGGGTAAATGCCTTTTTCAGATACTTTACGGCTGAGTACCGTAGTGGCGTCCAGGTGGGCAAAAGTGGTGGCGGGCGCCGGGTCCGTCAAGTCATCGGCAGGTACGTAAACGGCCTGAACCGAAGTGATGGACCCGTTTTTGGTAGAGGTGATGCGCTCCTGCATGGTACCCATCTCGGTGGCCAGCGTGGGCTGGTAACCTACCGCGGACGGCATCCGGCCCAGAAGTGCCGATACCTCGGATCCGGCCTGGGTAAACCGGAAGATATTATCGATAAAGAAAAGGATGTCGCGGCCCTGCCCCTGTCCGTCGCCGTCGCGGAAATATTCGGCTACGGTAAGACCTGAGAGCGCTACCCGGGCACGTGCTCCCGGAGGCTCGTTCATCTGGCCGAACACGAAGGTAGCCTGCGATTCTTTGAGATCTTCGTAGTTTACGCCGTCCAGGTCCCATCCCCCTTCTTCCATGCTGTGCTTAAACTTGTCGCCGTAGCGGATGATCCCTGCTTCGATCATTTCGCGCAGCAGGTCATTCCCTTCACGGGTACGCTCACCGACCCCGGCAAATACGGAAAGACCGGAATAGGCTTTCGCGATATTGTTGATCAGCTCCTGGATCAATACCGTTTTACCCACACCCGCTCCGCCGAACAAGCCGATTTTTCCACCTTTCACATAGGGAGCCAGGAGATCGATTACCTTGATGCCGGTGAAAAGGATTTCGGTACCGGTGGCCAGCTCTTCAAATTTGGGCGGCTGACGGTGAATCGACAGCCCGTTGTCAGTGGAAATAGGCTTCAGCCCGTCGATGGCTTCTCCTACCACGTTGAACAAACGCCCTTTGATCTGCTCGCCTACAGGCATTTTGATAGGCGATCCTTTCGAGACAACCTCCATGCCACGCTGCAAACCTTCGGTACCTTCCATAGCGATGGTGCGAACCCGGTCTTCTCCCAGGTGTTGCTGCGTTTCCAGTATCACTTTTTGTCCGTTGGGCTTTACGACCTCCAGGGCGTCAAGTATTGCCGGTATACGCTCGCTGTTCTCAAACGATACGTCCACCACCGGGCCGATTACCTGCGTAATTTTTCCTATGTTTGCTGCGTTTGCCATTTAGGTAATATATTGTTATGTCTTTAAGGTTGTTTTTTAAAGCCGCAAAATTAGGATATAATTCCGTGTGTAACAATATTTTCAACCTTCATTTGTTGGATATTTTTTAGAATTGCTTCTTTTGTGATCACGGGAGGGCTGTAAATAGTCATTTGGTACTGCTTCGCATATGTTAAATAATATTTTGTTCTGGAAGGGTTGGCCGAAGCGTGAGCAGGCCGCAGCGGTCTTCGTCCTGGTTTTTCTCGTTTTATCCGTTTGTTTATTTGTATTCCGGGTCATTCACCCGGTGGGCAACGTGGTCAGCTGGGATGTGCTGACCGAAATGGCGGAGCTTCCCACGGTGATCGATGCATTCCGGTTCGGGAAGCAGGATTTCGGCGTTCATATCCCTTCCCGCCTGGTGACCGAGCAGTTTGTTGCCTCGCTGATGCACATCGATTTTTACCACGGGGTGCTGTTCCTGGTGCCCGCCCTGCTTGGCCTGTCGCTGCTGCTGGCGGCCGTCACTTCACTCCCGCGAACCCGGTACCTGGGCGCCATGACACTGTTTCTGATATTGGTGGCTGTCAGCCGGCTGGAGATGGTCACCGGGGGCGGCCGTGTCTTCCCGGTCCTGGTCGTGGTGCTGTACGGGGCACTGAGCTACTACCTGCATGCGTTCCGGCAGGAGTCGGACATAGCGGCCAGGGCGGGCGCCTTTGTCCTGCTGACCGCGGTCCTGGTGCCGGCGGTGGCGCTGGGCTCCCGGGAAGCTGCACCCGGGCTTACCTTTATTGTATATACCTACCCGGTGTGGTTTTTGTTGTCGGTCGTGTTCCTGCTGCTGGTGGCCACTGAAATCATGGCGGGGCTTGTCTGGCTGTCGACGGGAGGAGCGGGCCGGCGGGGTATCTCTTCCCTCACGCCTTTCCTGGTGATTTCTTTTCTCTACCTTTTCATCCTGCTGCTGATGTACCTGGAAAACACCAGGCAGATCGGGGCGGGCTTTTCGATGGTGAGCCCGGTTTTTCTGGCGCTGGGAGCCGCCATTCCGGGATTGTGGGGCTTCCGGCAGCGGTATGGGGAAGCCCGGCTGTCTTTCCGGTCGTCCGGTTTTTGGATTTATACAGGATTGTTCCTGGTAGCCGCGGCATTCGGCGGGTATGTGGCCTCACAGGCCAACGACCCGGTGCTGGAGGTGCTGGAAGATACGGTGGTTAATGGCCAGCTCGCGATGAGCGTGGCTTTCCTGTTTTATATCGTGGCCAATTTTTATCCTCTTTTCAGGGACGGCCAGGCGGTGCATCGTGTTCTCTATAAGCCGCTGCGGTTCGGTCTTTACAAAGCCCGGATCCTGGGCTTCGCCGGTGTGCTGGTATTGTTTACGATGCAGAATCTTCTCCCGGTATCCCAGACCGTGGCCGGGTATTTCAACGGGTTGGGTGACCTGAGAACGTTTACCGGCGAATATGTGCTGGCAGAGCAGTATTATAAAATGGCGCTTCAGCAGGAGTTTCAGAACCACAAGGCAAATTATGCCCTGGGCTCGCTGGCGTTGCGGCAGGGAGACCGGACTGCCGCCGGTTTTTATTTCAGGCAGGCAACGCTCAAGAAGCCCAGTCCGCAGGCATATGCAGCGCTCAGCGGGGTATTGCTGGAGGAGGAGCTCTTTTTCGATGCGCTGTTTAACCTGCGCAGGGGGTTGCAGGCCTTCCCGGAAAGCGGCGAGCTCGCCAACAATCTCGGTGCGCTTTACCTGCGCACGAGCGTGACGGATTCGGCTTTTTACTACCTGGAGAAGGCGGGCAAAGCGGCAGGGAAAGCGGAAGTGCCGGCTACCAACCTCCTGGCGCTGGCCCTGAAGACGGGACAGCAGGAGCTCGCAGGCGCAGCCAGGCACGACGGCTACGTTTCCTGGCAGGCCAACTGGCTGGGCTATCGCAACCTGACAAAGGATTTTTCCGCCTACCCGTTTCACCCGCAATTCATACGCAAGGATTCGCTGCTGAGCGCCTCAGGACTCGCCTACGTCGTCAATTACAGCCTGAACCAGGCGAGGACGGTGCCGGCGAAGCTTGCGCTCGGGCTGGCGGACAAAAATGCGTTCTCCGCCAATGAGCTGCTGCTGGCTTCCCTGTATGCGGAATACTACTCCGGGAACAAGAGCAAGGCATTGCAGGCGCTGGCGGTGCTGGCGGAGGGGGAGGAGGAAAGACACCGGCTTTATAAGAAGATACTCGGACAATGGTTTCTCCAGCTCGGGCTGTACGACAAGGCCGACGAACAGTTTGCCTATACTGGAGACGACGAAGGTCTGCTCGGGCGCTCCATCGCCGCCGCCATGAAAGGGGAACCTGTGCTGGCCAATATGATGCTGGATAAAATCGATGAAAAAAGCAGCGCTGCGGGGTATGCGAAGACGCTGCAGGAAATATTTTCGTCCGGGCCGGTAAAGCCGTCCCTGGGTTCGGATTCCCTGTACCATGTTGCGCGGAAGACCGGCCTGGAGGCCGACTGGCGGCGGGCGCTGAAGGCGAACCCCTATGACGAGTCCATCGCAGTTGGGGCGTCGTCCGCTTTCCTCGAAAACAACAACCTCCATGCCGCCTACCAGGTCATCCTCAACGCGCTCCAGTTTAACGAAGGGTCCTACCGGCTGTACGGCGCCTACGCGGAGCTCAGCCTGGAGCAGGGCCTGACGGCGCAGGCAGAGGAGGGAGCGGCCAGGGTGGAGGAGCTCGCTGCTCCTGCCGATTATCAGGCTTTTCTGAAGCGCTATCATGAGAAAAGGGCGTTTATAGAAAAGCAGCGCGGGGACTTCAGGTGACCGCCTATATTAGCTGTGCTTTTGCTTAACACCGGACCTTACAATTATGGCGATCATACAGACGGCGGATATCT
>JBEBSO010000100.1:0-9435 GCA_040394275.1 Telluribacter sp. | reverse complement strand
TTCCGTCTCCACCACCACATCCTCCATCGTGATACGGACCTGGAACGGCTCATGCTCCGCCAGTGTCCGGACCACCTCTTTGGCATAACCCAGCTTTCCCCGGACGGCCCCTTCCTCGTAATTCTTGATCAGCAGCGCGTTCAGGCCCAGGTCGCTGAGGTGAAGGCTGATTTCGGAATTAATGCGGACCCCGTCCATCGTTAACAGGTGATCCCCGAGCGCTACCTCCAATGCTTCGGCCGGGCTGTCCGGTATCCCCAGACTCGTGGTAAGCCCGTTGGCAGAGCCCATCGGGATCAGCCCCACCGTCACAGCCAGGCCTTCCAGCGGCGGGCTTTTCCTGCTCCGCCAAGGCCCGGATGTGCGCGGCATCCTCGTCGCCTGTCGTCTGATAGACCAGCAGTTGCTTGTTCCGGGTACGGAGCTCCGTATCAACCAGGCTGATAAAATCGTTTTTATTTATACTTCCGGAAATCGGATTGATTATGAGCAAAATTTTATCCTGAAAAGACATAAAGTTTATATTAGTACCTTGTAATGCCAAAAACGGATAAAAACACGACTATTTTGGTTCGATCATTCAACTCTTTGACTTTTTACAACACGGGCGATAACGCACACCGGCTGTCGGTAAAAAGCGGCCGACCAACAATTAACTCTTGAACTTTCTATACAAATGAAACAACCTGAACTGAAATTATACAGGGGCTACGCCAGCGCACAGGAACTCGTTGTATCAGGCCACGTTTTTCTTAGCTACCCTACCCGCGAGGATCTATACGAACGCAAAGGCTTTAAAAATATCCGTTCTGTTTTTCAGCTTTTTTCAGTAAAAACCGTGCCCAATATTAAAGTGCGCTTCGAAAGTAATGAAATTACGGCAGAAAGCAAAACCATGGAAGACGGGTATTTCCGCTTCACGCTTCCGCTGGAACAGCCCCTGGAAAGCGGCTGGCATACCTACCAGGTCACGGTAACCGGTGAGTACGCCGGGCACCCGATCCACCTGACAAGACGGGCAGAATTTCTCGTTCCGTACGAAGGGGCTTATGTGATCATCTCGGACATCGACGATACGTTCCTGATTTCCTACAGCCGGAGCTTTTTCCGTAAACTCTATGTGCTGCTCTCCAAAAATGTGGGGGCTCGTCAATCCTATTCCGATGTAGCCAAGCATTACAGGCTGCTTACTTTTGCAGGCAAGAACAGCAAGAACAACTATGAAAACACTTTTTTCTACGTTTCGAGCAGTGAATGGAACCTTTACGACTACATCCTGCGCTTTACACGCCAGACCGGCATGCCCAAGGCCATCATCAAGCTAAAGAAAATAAAGAACAGCCTTTCCAGCTTTTTCATGGCTGTAGCCGTCTCCCACAGCCACAAACAACGCAAAATAGAGCACATTGTAGAATTTTATCCTCACCAGAAATTCATCCTGCTCGGCGATGATTCCCAGCAGGACCCGGTGATCTACCAGAACATCTGCAAGCTGTTTCCCCGCAACATCCACTCGGTATTTATCCGCCAGCTCAATCATGCGCCCAAACCCAAAACGGAAGAGACGCTGGCCAACATCCGGAGCATGAGGGTGCATACCTGCTATTTCAAGAGCAGCCAGACGGCCATTGAATACTCGAAGGAAATCAACCTGATCACGCCGGAGCAGATCAGCAAATTCGAAAACCAGGAGAAAACGGTAACGGCCGGGTAAGCCCGTTATTTCCTCTTCCGGGTACCGGTGATGAAATCGACAATAGGGGCCGGATCCTTCAGGCTGTGCGGATGGTGGCCCGTGAACGGCTTGTGGATGACGGTGATGCTCCCGCCTGCCGCTTTTATTTTTTCTTCAAAAGGCGTTGTATTTTCCGAGAGCGGAACCACCTCATCTGCATCACCCACCACATGCAATAAGGGAATGCCGGAAGCCGCTATTTTTTCCGCCAGGTCAATGGGATTTCCCCGGAAAGCCAGCGCCTCCTCCTCTGTGGCAAGGTTGAAATGCTTTTTGAACTCCTCCCAATCCCGGGGGCTGCCCGCCGATGTCCCCTTTCCGCCGGGCCAGCTTTTGAAATCCAGCACCGGGGCATCGGCATAGATCGCCTGGACCCGCCCGGGATACCTTGCCGCCCAGCGGTACACATACACACCTCCCCTGCTCATACCTTCCATGACCGAGCGGTCCGACAGGCCGGCTTTTACAAGCAATTGGTAAAAACCATCCCACAAAGCCAGGGCCTCTTCATTTCCGAAAAGCTCCGCCACGTCACAGTATACCACGTGGTATCCCCGTTCCAGCAATGCAATGTCCGTCTGCGGCTCATGACCCCAGAACCTCGCCCGCCAGATCCAGGGCCTGCCCTTTGCAGCCCGGCGGGGCACTACAATTTTTGCCGCCCGTTCCCGGAAACGAAAATCGTAGCCTTCGAAACCGTGAAAATCGAAACGGCCTTCACGCAATCCCAGCTTCCGGGCGAGGTCAAACCCGGGCCCCTGCTGCGGCAGCTGGATCACCTGCCGGGCCTGAACTTTGCAGGCCGGCAGACACAGGAGGACAAACAGGAGGATGCGCATGACCGGGTTATAAAGAAGCTGCCTGCTTTTTCTCTTTTAACAGGGACCGGAGCTCCAGGCCAAGCACCCTGTATCGTTCCAGGGCCTGCTCCAGGGGCAGCCCTTCCCGGATCCCGGGTCTTTTGTGCCCTGCGGCAGACAGCCAGGCATCCCGCATCAGCGCCTGCCGCTCGCCGATGAGCTGGTATATCCTTGCGGGATTTCCCAGCTTCCCGAGGGCTTCCGTTGCGCTTTTCATGTGCAATGCCTGCTTTTCCCCGAGAAAAGCAAGCAGTTCCCTCGCGATCAGCCAATGCCCCTCGTCGCCGGGATGTATCCCGTCCTTTGCAAGCACAAATGCCGGGTCGGAACGCCGCTTTTCGGCCAGGTAGGCATTCATCGGGAAATGCACGTCGGCCACCTGCCACCGGAGCGAATCCCGCATGGCCAGCAGCCATTCGGCATACCTGTCCATCACAAGGTTGTATCCCTGCAGGCCCAGCTGCCGGTCGTCGTGAACCGGCGGGGTAACGTGGATGATCTTTGCGCCTGCCTGCCCGGCCTCACGGTGCAGCCGGGTGATTCCCGCCTTGAATTTTTCAAATCTCCCCTGGTCCCACGGGAGGTAAATGCCGTCGTTCATCCCGTAGCACGCGATGACGAGGTCGGGCTTTACCAGCTTCAGCACGCGACCGAGCCGTTCGTGCAGGTCGGGCCGGGGAAATCTCCCCTCCGCGTGCCCCTCTTCGCTCAGGCCGGACACGGTCTCGCTGGGCAGCCCGGCGTTGAAAATTTCGTAGTTCTTACCGGGATACCGGGCCACCAGGAAAGCCTCCAGGTCCGTGACATACCTGCCGGCATACGTAATGCTGTTGCCCAGCACCAGCACCCGCCGGACTTTCCGGGGAAACGGCTTGCCCGGAACAGGCAGCAGGCTCCCCGTAAGAAGCCATAAAAACAAAACGAGCAATGCCTGCCTGGACTTCATATCGGCTGGGTTATCATCAGTGGCTACGGTGTCATTCCCCCGGAATCATCCTTTCAAAGCCTTTGTAAAGAACGGAAAAAAATCCGGTAAAAACTGCTGCCTCCCGCCCGGAAAAAACCAATAAATCCTATATTTACCCGCCCGAACGCTGACAGCGGGGCTTAACGCATCCTGTCGTACGATCGGGCGGACATTTATCATTCAGGTACCCGATAAAATACATCTGCAGCATGCTGAGAAATACACTGCTTGCCTTTCTTTTACTGGTCGGCCTCGCGCCGGCTGTCTCCGCACAAAGCGGCACGGAATCCTACCGCTACCGGCTGATGCTGGCCGGCGCCTCTTTTTCTACTCCCGCAAATTCCTGGTTCGAAATAGGCTGCAGGCGGCTGAATGCCCTGCCGGTAAACAAAGGAGTAGGCGGTGGCTCTATCGTGAACCTGGCCAATGACATGGGAGCCGGCACCTTTTACTCCCTCGCCGGGCTCGACAGCATCGACGCCTTCGTGATCATGCACGTACACGAGCGGGACGTATTCAGCGGCAGCAAAATGCAGGACAAGCCGGAGGACTACCGGCTTCCCTTCCAACCGGACGACTACGCAGAAGCCTTCGATTATGCGATCAAAAAGTACACTTCAGATTGCTACAACCAGAAATTCAATCCTGACTCCAGATATTACGGCAAACCGTTCGGTAAGCCCGCGCTGATCGTGCTGACCACCCACTGGCACGACGCGCGCACCACCTACAATGCGACGGTGCGTCAGCTGGCGGACAAATGGGGATTACCCCTGGTTGAATTTGACAAATACATCGGCTTTTCCCACCACCAGCTCCACCCGGTTACACAAGATCAGTATAGCCTTATTTTCGCACAGGACACCCAGGTAATCAGGGGGGTGAAGCACGGCTGGCACCCCATCCGGGGCGAAGCATCCTATATCCAGCAAAAAATGGCGGCGATTTTTGCCGACCTCATGCAAAGGGTACTGCCCCTGTATTGACTGACCGTATCCTGCCGGGGCTTTACCCGCACGGGTGCTGCACCGGCAGGATAGAATCACAAGCCGGTCAGCCGGCCCAGCATCCCGCGCTGCCTGTCTACTTCTGCCGACAATCCCTGCTCCTCCAGCCACCGGGCATTGTAATACGTCTGCCGGTAACGCTCGCCCGAATCGCAGATCAGGCTGACGATCGCGCCTTTCTGCCCCTGGTCGCTCATCTCCCGGGCCAGGTCGAGCACCGCTGCAAAATTGGTACCGGTCGACCCGCCCACCCTGCGGTGGAGCAGCCCGGACAGTATTTCCATCGCCGCAAAGCTCCGGGCATCCTCCACCCTGATCATCCGGTCCACCACGGTTCTGACAAAGGACGGCTCCACCTGCTCCCGCCCGATCCCTTCTACATGGATCGCCTTTTCGCTCCGGATACCGGCGTCGGCCGTGTGCCAGTAGTCATAAAACACCGAACCTGCGGGATCTGCTACGCAGACGCGGGCAGGCAACCCCCTGAACCGGATGTACCTGCCGATGGTAGCGGAAGTGCCGCCTGTCCCGGCGCCCACTACGATCCATTGCGGTTCGGGGTGCGGCTCACGCGACATCTGGCTGAATATCGACTCGGCAATATTGTTGTTGCCGCGCCAGTCGGTTGCCCGCTCCGCGTAAGTGAACTGGTCCATAAAATGTCCCCCGCTATCGGCTGCAATCTGCGCGGCGGTGGCGGGCACGGCCGCCAGCTGCGAAACGAAATGGCAGCGGCCGCCATAAAACTCGATGGCCCTGATCTTGTCCACGCTGGTCGTGCGGGGCATGACCGCCACGAAGGGCAGTCCCAGCAATTTCGCAAAATAGGCTTCCGATACGGCAGTGGATCCGCTGGAAGCTTCAACTACACAGGTGCCTTCCCGGATCCAGCCGTTGCAGATGCCGTATAAAAAAAGGGACCGTGCCAGGCGGTGCTTCAGGCTTCCCGAGGGATGCGTGGACTCGTCTTTAAAGTACAGGTCGATCCCCGGGAACCGGGGCAGGGTCAGCGCAATCAGGTGGGTATCGGCGGAGCGGTGATTGTCGGCATCGATCAGTGCGACCGCCCGGGCAGACCAGGTGGATGGAGCCGGCGTAAATCCCGAAGAAGGCATAGGTGGCTTATGGTTTGTTGACGAATACTGCCGGCAAACCTACGAATAAACCCCGAACGATTTACATTCGATATGCACTGAATTAATGTCATATATTTAATTATATATCCTTATAACTCATTAAAATTATAATTTTACTTATATAAATTTTCATTTTGAAATTTTTATAGTATATTTGGAGACACACATTACAGCTAAACCCGGGAAGCCGGGCAGGCCGGCTTCCCGCACACTATCGGAAAATGATGGGATTATACACGCTATTCTTACCCGGCAAGGTGAATACGTCCTGGGCGGAGCGGTTTCGCCGGGGCGATGAAGCCGCCCTCAGCTATGTATACAGGCACACCCTGCCCGCGCTCCTCCGTTTTGGAAAAGTATACCTTGACGACGCGGAATTGCTCACCAGCCTCATACACGAAAGCTTCCTGAAAGCCTGGGAGGCAAGATCGGCGATGCAGGACCTGTGCCATGTGTACCGGTTCACCAAAATGCAGGTCCGGAGGAAATGCCTCAGGCACGCCGGGAAACCGGGAGCCGGGCGGTTACCGTGTGTGATCCTGGCGGATTTCACGCTTGCTGAAGCCGTATACGACATCCCCGCCGAACCCGATGAACCGCCGCCTGACCCACGATTGAAGACCATACAAAGGCTGCTCTCCTGCCTCCCGTATCTCCAGTCCCGGACGCTGGCGCTTTACTATGACCAGGGCCTGGACCTGGCAGAAATTGCCCGGAGGCTGGGAACCAACCGGAAGAAAGTCGCTGCCGAACTGGCTGCCGGGCTTTCTTTCCTCCGGAAGGCCGCGGCAGCGCCAGCCGGAGGTCCCCGGAAGACGGCGAATGCATCCCTGAAAGAACATTCCCTCCTATAAACACATCCGATGCCCGTTCATCTTTACACCCGGAAGATCCAGCTGCTGATCGACAGCCCTGACCCGGCCGCAGCTGCAGCCCATTACCGCACCCTCCTGGAATGGAGAAGCACCTGCAGGAAAGCGGCCAACCTGATCTACTCCCATCAATTTCTGCAGGAGCAGATCCGGGACCTGGTATACCTCAGCGACGGGGCAAGGGTCAGGCTCTCCGACTGCCATACAGATGCAGCGGGGATCCTGGTCACCTCCCGCAGGAATTCGACCTACCGGCTCCTGGCAGCGCGCTATAAAAAACAAATTCCCATGCACATCATCAGCTGTCTCAACCACACGCTGTGCGCTCATTTCAGCAGGGACAGGCCCGCGCTGGTCAGCGGTGAAAAATCCATCAGCAATTTCCGGAAGGATCTCCCGGTTCCGTTCAAGCCGGAAGACCTCAAGTGGAAGGAAGTAAGCCGGGAGGGGCACATCTTTCACTTCACCTTGTTCAGGATACCCTTTCGTACTTTCCTGGGCAGGGACTGTACGGATAAGCGGGCGCTCCTCGAAGGCCTTGCCAGCCAGGTTGTCCGATTACGATCCGGTGCGCTCACCCTGGAAAACGGCAGGATCTTTCTACTGGCCGTTTTCGAGAAAAACCTGCCCGACCGGAAACCGGACCTGCAGGTCGTGGCGGAAGCCAGCCTGTCGCCCGAATACGCGGTAACGGCCCGGATCGGGAAGAACAGGCTGACCATCGGGAACCGGGAAGAATTTTTCTACCGCCGTCTTGCCTTACAGGCGGCCATACGCCGGAAGGAGCAGGCAGCGGCGCAGCTTCCCTCCGGCAGAAGAAAAAAGCTGCGTGCAACGCTGGCGCAGCTCCGGCAGGCCGAAACGCGTTATGCCGCACATCAGCAGCATCTCTACAGCAAAAAGCTGATCGACTTCTGCCTGCTCCACGGAGCCGGCAAGCTCGTTCTGACCGAACAGTCGGAAAAGGAAAAGGCTGCCAGAACGGATCCCTTCCTGCTGCGCAACTGGGGATATTATGGTCTGAAAAAGAAAATTGCCTACAAAGCAGGCCGGCTGGGAATTGTCGTGATTTCGGAGTAAATCAATTTTAATGAGGCTGCTTGTAAAGCCGTAAGGCGGGGGACCTGTTTCTCCTGCCAAGTGCCACAGTTCGCGGCACATACAACTGGGCTTACTTTTTTAACAGGCCGGAGACCGTCTTCGTAGTCCCGGGACTCACCCGCCGGAACGGCATTGCCGGAAGTAAACCTGCATTTTTGTAAAGTACTACAAAAAATGAACCCTTGGGTCTATTTTTTGTAGTACTTTTTCGCCGTAAAATTGCGCATCGTTAAACAAAAATTGGCGCTTGATATTGCAAATAGAAAGGCACCAAGTAAGCTCTCCTCTATTTATCGGCCCTCGCAGCAACAGCTGCAAGGGCCTCTTTTTTTATCAGGAGGCCGGCGGTGCGGCTGGTCCTGCATCCGAAGACACATCTTTTTTGCCGGTCAGCATGTCCAGCAATTCTTTCAAATACCTGTCGGCATCCGGGAAATTCGCCCTGAGCGCATCGGCGCCCCTGGCCTTGAGCTGTTCGAAATACTCGGGCGCCTTATCCATCGCCACCTCGGCTTCGGCCTTCAGATCTCCCGCCTTCGTCTTCAGATCTTCCAGGAGTTTTTCTCCTTCCTCTGTTTTAAGATACCTGTGCAATGCCGCTCCTGCAGCAGCACCCAGAATAAAAGTGGCCAGATGTTTCGCACTTACGCTCATGATTTTCCTGGTTTTAAGTTCAACATGCAAAGAATCTAACAAAAATATTATGCCACTGCCCCGTATCTGCCGGAACCCGCCCCTCAGGCATGACAGGCTCCTGCCGGCGCAGGTCTCCTAATCCCTGCTGAAATTATTATAAATCGAATCCATGATCCGGACAAAGTGCTGATAATCGTCCTCGCTCAGCCCTCCCCAGCCCAGGTTCCGGATCCGCGCCACGACAGGAAAGGCTTTCTCGTAAATCCTCATACCATGCGCAGTCAGGAAAAGGCTGAATTTCCGCCGGTCTCCCGGGGCTTCCCTCCGCTCTACCATCCCTTTCTTCTCGAGCAGGTCTATAATACGGGTTACGGTCGGTGCGTCCTTGCAGGTAACCTCCGCCAAAGCCGTCTGGCTGATCCCCATATCCCGGCAGATATGATCCATCAGTACCCATTGATCGACGGTAATATCAATTCCACCTTCGGCCAGCTTTTTCTGCAAAGCGCTTCGTATTTTCTTAATAGTGGTATCGATCTTAAAAAAATAGGCCCGGTGATCCGAAGGGTGCGTCATGATTTCTGTTAATAATATTGATACTCAGGCAACAAATATACACCACCGTGGCCTGACCGTCTCTATACAGGTCAAAAAATCAGGCGGCCGCTGCATCTTCCCGGCATTATCTTTCCCTTGTCTGCGCCGGTATATACGCCGGCTGCGCGGCCCGCAACCGCGTACAATTGATAAAACCGCGCAAAATGACAAAGAAAATTCTTCCTCTGCCGGTGCTGACGCTGTTTACTTCCGGATGCGTAACCACCCTCAAAGCGGCTGCGATCAAAGCAAAACCGGGCACTTTCCGGCAGCCAAAAAGCCGGAATCCCGAAAACCCGGAGAGACACAGATCCTGGGGGTGGTGGTCAATTCCAGGGGCACCGGAATACGTTGAAGAGCTGTTTGTCGCCGGTACGGCCTTTGACGTGGTGTGGACGGGTGTGCATGATCAAAACAATTACAAAAGAGTTCCGGGTAAAACAACAGGAGGTACCCCTGTTGTTTTACCCGGAACCGGCCGGAGTAACGGCCCGGCTGCAAGACAGGCGGTCAGGCAGAGTTCC
>JBEBSO010000099.1:0-9441 GCA_040394275.1 Telluribacter sp. | reverse complement strand
TTTCCTTTATTCATCGACTGTTTGTATCCGCATTTGCTGTTCGCTCATTGTTAAATGTTATTCCCAGCCGGGATTCTGGACAATGGATTTGTTTACGATCAGCTCATCGTTCGGAATGGGCCAGTACTTGTGCTTCTGCTCTACCCTCCGGTAGTTGGCGGCAAACCATGCCCCGGGTGAATCGTGGGTGATCGTATTGGCCATATCCTGCATCACCTCGAAGAATATGCCCCACCTGTGGAGGTCCGATTTGCGGAAGCCTTCAAAGGCGAGCTCCCGCATTCTTTCATCCCGGATGAAAGCCCGCATGCTTTCCCTGGATTGAGAGGCTGTTGCCGGCACATTCGGGCTTGTCTCGGTAAAAAGCGTGGCGACGGCTGTGGCGCCGCTGCCTCCGCCCCCGCTGATTGCAACGGCAGGAGCGCTGGAATATTTGCCGTTTTTATAGAATGTCAGCTCGTCGTTTTCAAACCGGATCTCTGTGACGCGCCCGTCCCGGATGATGGCCCTGGCCTCTGCGCCCGAACCGTTTCCTCCGGAGAAGGTCACCTGCGGCGCCGTGGTATACCCGCTGCCGCCGTTGGTGATCTCTATGCTTTTGATCCCGGCAGACCAGGCCCGCCTGCGGACCTGGTTGATCGCATCCACGACTGCGGGGGTCGGGCCGTTCAGCTCATTTTCGGCTTCGGCAAACATCAGCAGCACATCGGAATAACGAAGCAGGGGGACATTCTGGCCCGCGCCGATAACCGCCTTGGGCAGGAGCGTTTCGTATTCTCTCCGGGCTTTGGCAGGGCACAGGTAATACTTGGCTTCCTCCGAGGCAGGGTCCTGCTTGAAAGTTTTGCCCCCGTTGGGTCCTTCGCGTTCGTAATCGAAATGCTGGATGGTCCAGTATTTTCGCAGGTCGCCGGGCTCGAAGGCATTGTAGAGCTTCGCGGTTACGTTGAGATAGGCATCCGACCGGCCGGTGGTCAGGTTGTAGTAGTTGGCCGGTCCGTTATAAAACCCGTGGTAACCGTGCTTGGTCCTGGCCCCGGTTCCGTTGCCCCAGAATTCGACCTCCCAGATGCTTTCCTTTATATCGTACAGATCCGCCGCGTGGTTAATGAACACCTGCGGAAAGCTGGGATTGAGCGCGTGGCCGGCAGAGGCGTCGTCCATTACTTTCTTTGCCCAGTTGCGTGCCTCCGTCCATTTGGAGGCATCATTGATGGGCTGACCGGCCATGTGGAGGCAGACCCTGGCCAGCACGCCCCGCACCGCTGATTTTGTGACCCGGCCGGGGTGCCTGACCTCGCTGATGTCGGCCACGAGGGCTTCGGCATCCGTCATGTCCTTCAGGATCTGGTCATATACCTCCCTGGCCGGGGTCCTGGCCGCATTTACGCTGAGCACGCTGGCCGATGATGCGGTTTTGAGCGGTACATCCCCAAAATACTGCACCAGGAGAAAGTAGAGATATCCTCTCAGGAAGAGGGTTTCACCCCTGATTTCGTTGCGCAGCTTTTCTTTCAGCTCCGGGTTGCGGTCCACGTTTTCGAGCACGACATTGGCGCGGTTGATCCCGCGGTACAGCGCAGCCCAGAAGCCGGTCACCCAGCTGTCGCTGGCACTGAAATTATAGTTGTGCGGCCCTGTAACGATGGCCGAGCGGTTCATATAACCTTCGTCGCCCTCCCATCCGTACAGGTACAGCGCATCGGCCATATACAATGACCCTTCGGTAAGCGTGGTGTATACGCTGTTTCTCGCCGCTTCCAGGTGGTCCTCTGTCTGATAATAGTTTTCAGGGCTGACAAAGTCGGTGGGAGTCAGCTGGAGGAAGTCACTACACGAGGTCATCAACAGGGTGACCAGAAGCAATGTTTTATATAGCAGTTTCATAGTAAGCTATTTTGATATTTTGTGTTGCAAATACCCCTTCTACAAATCGATATTTATTCCCATGACAACAGTGGGAACCTGCGGGTAGGCCGAAAAATCAAATCCGGGGGTGAGGACGGAACCCCTGGTAGATACCTCGGGATCCAGGCCGGTATACCTGGTAAGCGTGATGAGGTTTTGTGCCGAGATGCTTACTTCAAGCTTCTTGACCTTTAAAGCCTGGACGGTATGCTCAGGGAGCTTGTACGAGAGGGACAGCGTTTTGAGCCGCAGGAAGGAACCGTCTTCCACGACCTTGGAAGAATGCATCCCCTCGGGGCCCTTGCCGCCTGCGCGGAAGTTCTTGTTCGTGGGGTTTTCCGGGGTCCAGCGGTCGGCATAGCTGGCAAACTGGTTCATGTTGTAGCGGCCTTCGCTGTTTCCTTCGAAAGACAGGCGGTTGGCGTTGTAGAGGTCATTGCCATAAGACCATTGCAGGAAGGCATTGAGGGTGAAGCCCCGGTAAGACAGGTTGTTCGAAAACCCGCCTACATGGATGGGCTGCCCCCTTCCGATGACGGTCCGGTCAAAACCGTTGACGACGCCGTCGCCGTTGAGGTCTTTGTATTTGATGTCGCCCGGCTGGATTTCACTTCTCAGGGAGCCGTTTGTCGGAACGCCGGGCTTCAGCATGTAGATACCCGGCGCCGGGTTGTCAAAATCATCGTATTGGTAGTTCCCGTCCCATACATAGCCGATGATCATCCCGGCGGGCCGGCCGATTTCGGATACGTACAGCGGGGAGCGGAAGTTGGGCTCGAAGCTGACATTGGAGAGGATTTTCTGCTGATCCTGCGCCAGGGAAAGGATTTTGTTCTGGTTGAAGCTGATGTTGAAGCTGCTGGACCAGGTAAACGTGTTGCTTTCGATGTTGACGGTCCGCAGCGAAATTTCGAGTCCCCTGTTGAGCATGCTTCCGATGTTCTGGAAGGCGGAGGAGAACCCGGTAGACAGCGGGAGCGGGGCATTCAGCAGCAGGTCATTGGTTTTTCTCCGGTACAGGTCTGCTTCCAGCTGGATTCGCTCGTTAAACAGGCCCAGCTCATAGCCGATGTCGAATGTGCTCACTTTTTCCCACCTTAACCCGGCATTGCCGATATTGGAAATATAGGCGGCCGGACCGGGGCTTTGGTTGTCAAAGGAGTAGCCGTTGACATTCTGGGAAAGCGTGGGAAACCTGGAAAAGTCGCCTACCCAGTTGTTGCCGTTGACGCCGTAGCTTGTACGCAGCTTGGAACTCGATACGACGGGGCGCAGGCCTTCCAGGAAGGACTCCCTGTGCATATTCCAGGCGATGGCCGCACCGGGGAAATAACCCCAGGGATTCTTGAATTTGGACGACCCGTCGGCCCTGAAGTTGACGGTGAAAAGGTATTTCGATTTGAACCCGTAGTCGATGCGGGAAGCGTAGGAAAGGAGCGAATTCTGTGAGGTGCTGGCGACAGGATCATAGGCCAGCCCCTGGTCCAGCCCATCCATTTTCAGCTGCTCGTTGGGCAAAAGCCTTCCCCCGTACCCGTCTGCCATGACGATGTTCTTGTACATCGAAAATATGCCCAGCGCGGTAATCGTGTGATTGTCGTTGAAAGTTTTCTTATAGGTCAGGGTATTTTCGTTGGACCAGGATTGCGAGAGATTGTGCCGGATAGACCCGTATACGCCGTTGAGGTTGTAAATGTTGGAGGGGTTGGCCTGCACGGTATTGGTGTTGTAAAACTGGTCCTGCCGGAAGAAGGTGCCCCTTACGCCCCCGGTCACTTTCAGCGTCAGCCCGTCCAGCAGCTCCAGGCTGACATAGCTGTTGCCCTGGAAGGCGTTGGTCTTCTCGAAAAAGTGCTGGTTTTCAAGGTCTACTCTCGGGTTGACCCGGAAGTCGCTGTTGTTGGCTGCCGTCTGATCCACGCCGGAAACGAGCAGGTCGTTCAGGTCTTCGAAAGGAGCCGTGACAGGCCTGTAGCCCCAGGTCCTGAACATCAGGTAGCTGGATACGGAGCTGCTCGAGGAGGCGGAAATGATCTGCCCGAACGAGTTGAGCCCGCTGTAGTTAAACGAAATCCCCGCTTTCAGGCGGCTGTTCACTTCCTGGTCCAGGGTAAAGTTGGCTGTCTGGCGCTTCATCCCGGTGTTTTTAATGACCCCGTTCTGGTTGAATACCGATCCTGAAAACGAATACTTCGTCTGGCGCGTGCCGCCCCTGATGGACAGGTTGTTTTTCTGGAAGCTGCCCGTCCGGAACACTTCGTCCTGCCAGTCGATGCCCTGCGCGGTCTTGTAGTAGTCCAGCGTGCGGTCGTCGTCGAAGTAGCGCTGGACATAGACCGCGGAGGGGTGCAGCTCCGAGATATACCGGACAAATTCATAGGGGCTCATCACCTCCATTCTCTTGTTGTCGATCTGGTAGCCGGTAGAGTTGGAGAAATTGATCGTGGGTTTCCCTTCTTTGCCTCTTTTGGTCTGGATCAGGATCACGCCGTTGCCTGCCCTGGATCCGTAAATGGCGGTGGAAGAGGCGTCTTTCAGCACGGATATGGACTCTATGTCGTCAGGATCGATCGTAGAGGGATTGAGGTTGTCGATGGGGAAGCCGTCCACCACGAAGAGCGGCGATACGCGCTGTGTCAGCGAGGAGACGCCCCTGATGACGATATTCGGGCTCCTTCCGGGCTGCCCGTCGGCCGACGCTACCTGGAGACCGGCCACTCTCCCGGCCAGCGCATCGGCAAAGGAGCTTACCGGGGCTTTCACCATCTCGCTGATGTTGACGGTACCTACCGACCCTGTCAGGTCGCTTTTGCGGACAGAGCCGTATCCTACCACCACTGTTTCTTCCAGCACTTTGACGTCGACGGAAAGCTTCACGTCCAGCACGCGCCTGCTGCCCACTTCGATTTCCTGGGTGACGAAGCCGACATAGGAAAATACAAGGACGGCATTCTGATCGGGAACGGAGATGGTATACGCCCCGGAGGTACTGGTGATGGTCCCTTGCCGGGTCCCCCTGATCAGGATGCTCACGCCCGGGAGGGCTTCACCGTTTTCGTCCGTGACCCTGCCCCGGATAGAAATTTCCGCATCGGCATCAGGCACTGCGTTTTCGATGTACTCGATCCTGGCCTGGCTTTTGTTGTCCGGCAGGCGCTCCCTTTTTTTTAGCAGTATTTTTCGCTCATACACTTCAAACGAAATGTCAAGGGGGTCGAGCAGTTCTTCCAGGACGGTGTGCAGCTGCCTGTTCTGAACCGTGATGGAAATGTTCCGTTCGGCCTGGATCAGCTCGGGGCTGTACATGAAATTTACCCCGGAGAGCTGGCTGATGGTATTCAGCACCGCCTCCATCTTCTGGTTCCTGGCCTGAAAAGTTATTTTTTTCTCAAGCATCTTTTGCGCATAGCCGGTATGGCCCAGGGAGAGACTGGAAAATACGATGGCGATGATGAATTGTAAGACGCTTATTTTCATGACTTTTTCAAGCAACCTGATAAAGTCTTTTGATTTCTTCATAACTTTAAAAGTTTTAGAGATTTTGAGGAAATGGAATCGATAAAACATCCGATAATCGTCCTGAAAGGCGAAATCGGGCAAAAAACGGGTGGGTGATGTTGCAGCATCATCCACTTTTTTTAGATTGGGGCGTCAAATTTTATCATAGGCATCCGGGTTGGTTTTGGGTTGTTTAAGGTTACAGGGTCTGGCGTTGAAAAAGATCTGGTTATTTTCAAATGTATAGGTAGCGCCGAATATGGCCGAGATCCATTGTATCTTCTGAAGAAGGGGCTCGTCGCTGAGCAGCGCCGTTACACTACAGTTTTTGATGGTTTCCCCGTCGTAAATGATACGCACGCCATAGGCGAGCTGGAGATCGTCCAATACGTTCCGGAGGGGGGTCGATTTATAATGAAAGCTCAGGCGCTCGATCGGGAGGGCTTTGGCCGGCACGCGGGGTTCCGGTTCTGTTTTTACGGGGTTCTCTTTCTTGAGGAGCACAATTTGCTCGTTCGGCCGCAGGGTGATGGTCTCGGTGTCGGCTGCAAGGCTGGCGGGGCCGGCCGGTTTTTCCCGGAAGACGGAGACCTCTCCTGTTTTGACGGCTACCTGGATCGACCGGTCGCCGGGATATGCTTTTACCCGGAAGCTTGTCCCCAGCACCCGGGTGACTACTTCACCGGTGTGCACGAAGAAGGGCGCATTTTTGTTTTTCTTCACCTCGAAAAACGCCTCCCCCGATAGGGTTACCATGCGCTGGTTTGTGGAAAAGACTTCCGGAAAGGTGATCTCGCTGTTTGGCTGCAGCACTACGGAGCTCCCGTCGGGAAGCTGTACGTACAAAGGAAGCTGGGTCGTATTGTGTGCGGTCCTGGTCTGATCCGGCTTGCCGGTTGACGCCAGCGGCGGGACGAAGCGGCTCTTACCGGCTTGCCTGCCTACGATAAAGTAGGTGCTGAGACTTACGGTGACCAGCAGCAGGACGGAGGCGGCTATGGACATCCATCTCCGGGAGATACGCGGGAAAGGCCCGGCGGCCGGTGTCAGGGGATTGGCCGCCGGATCTTCGAGCGCGGCTTTATAGAGCGCCACTTCGATCTTTTGTACCACCTCTTCTTCCGAAATTTCCTCCGGTGCGCCCTGGAAAGCCAGCATCACAAGCCTGGCCTGGTACAGTATTTCCGTGCGCAGGGGATCGTTCCCTTCCCAATCTTTCCAGTAAGGATCATATTCCGGGGCTTCGCCCAGCGCCCAGGTTTTAAACCTGGGATCCTGAAGCAGCTGGTCCAGTAGTTCGGCGGTCGGTTTCATCGGGTCTGAGCACGGAGATATTGTAAAATCAGTGCTATGAGCCCGAACCGGCGACCCGGATACTCACTTTATGGTAATTTTTTTCGGCCTGGTGCAGGAAACCGGGCGAATGGCTAGGAACAAACGGCGCAGGGCTTGTAGAACAGCAGCATCAGGGAGGCAAGGTAGAAGATCGACCGGAGGCCCGATGCGCCGGGTGCTGTTTCGCGGAGCCTGGCGAAAGCCCTCTGGATGATGTTGGCTACCGACTGGGGATTGATGGCCATCAGGGAGGCAATTTCTTCATTGGAAAGCCCCTGGAAAAAACGGAGATATATGATTTCCCGCTGCCGGGGGGTGAGCTGACCGAGCATGTCCTGCACTTTGTCCTTGAAAAGCCGGAGGGATTCTTCCCGGATGAACAGCTCCTCGATAGAAGCCGATTCCGCATACTTGCTTTCGAATCCCAAGGAAAGCTCTGTATGACCGGTGTATTTTTTCAGGGTTTTGAAAAGCTGGTGGCGAAAGGATTTCAGCAGGTAAAATTTTACGGATTCGGCCTGGCTGATCGTTTGCCGGTTCAGCCACAACCGGATCAGGAGATCCTGTATGGCGTCCTCCACGATCTGGCGGTTGGGCGTAAACTTGGAGCCGTAATGGACCAGCGCAGAAAAATACCGGCGGGACAGCTCAGTAAAAGCCCGTTCGTCGCCAGCCCGGTAACAGGACCAGAGTACAGTATCCTCGGTTTCTCTCAGCGTACTGGCCATGGCCGCAGGTTCCTATCTTTTGACATCTGAAACATTCATGCACGCAGCATGCGGATCTGGTAATTTCTAATAAATTTCGCTAAAGTAATATTTTGCTTCAAAGTAATTATGAAAAATTAAAATTTGCCAACTAAAATTACTTTTTTATGCCTTACCGGCAAACGAAGCAATTCTTCCTGCAGGTGAGGCGGGCATACTCTATAAAGCAGGGGGAAAGGTATTATTTACTTAACGGAGAGGGGTCCGGGCCGGGGAAGGCATTTGCAAGGCCTGCCGGAGTAAATACGCTGCCGAATATTATTCTTTGTATATACAAAAACGGGTGATTTTCTGATTGTTTATTTTGTTGATGCCGTGTGTAAAAATTAATATTCCCCTGCTCTCCTTATAGCAAAATTTAATTTTGTTCTAAGGGGAGCAGGGAGGTCTATTTCGGAGGAAAATCTTTCCACCTCAGGGTTTCATCAGGATGGAGTCGATAAAACGGTAGGCTTCCTGCCGGGTTTCGTAGGGAAAATCATGGACGTCATCCGGGTATCCGACCCGGAGCTTGTCCTCCGCTTTCAGCATCCGGTAAAGCGGCAGGACATTTGCGATTCCTTTTTCTACTCCGCGGTAATCGAAATTGGCATCTCTGAGGGGAGAGCAGGAGAAGAAGGCCCGGGGAGCTATGGCGACGATTACTTCATCAAAATCGAAGGGAAAGCGCTCGGGCTTCAGCTTGTATTTTTCGCGAAGCAGCGGCATGTAGAGCTCCTGCGACCAGGGGCCCAGGCGGGCGCCGTAGCGCTGTATGGCTATATCACCGACATCGTAGTAATCCATCAGTGTCCAGCCGCAGCTCGAAACCACTACTTTCAGCCGGTTGTCAAACGCACCGGTGAACATGGCGTTGTGCCCGCCGAGCGAATGCCCGATAATGCCTATCCTGTCCGGATCTACGGCATCCAGCGTCTGCAGCAGATCGATGCAGCGCATTTGGTTGAAAACGGCTTTCATGCTGCCGGATGTATAGCGATCGGTTGCGAAGTCATGATTTTTCGCGTCCCCGAAGCCCGGGTAGTCGGGGGCGATGACCACGTATCCGCGTTCGGCCAGTTCTTTCCCGTAGCCCAGGTTTTTCCGGATCCAGGGCTCCTTCCTTGAGCCCTGCCCGTCTACGGCCATTTTGCCCAGCACATCCGTGCCGTGCAGCGCAACCATGGCCGGGAGCCTGGTCTGTCCGAATCTTTTATGAGGAAGATAGAGATAGGCTGCGATCTTTTCCCCGGGCGCCACCGTAAAGGTGATGGTGTACCGGGTGTACATATTTTCCTTCACAGTGTCACGGTAGCTTACCTGGAAGGGAGGATTCCCCTTCATTGCGGGAAGCTTTCCCATCGCGCTCTGCAGGCTGTCCAGGATCTGCTGCCGTCTGACCGCCAGCTGCGACTTGCTGGCAATCGCTATCTTCCGGCCGCGATCCGGGTAGGTCAGCAAATCATCGTTCTTGTGCTGGGCAACAGCCGGCCCTGCCAGGAGCAGGGCAAAGCCCAGTGTACAGGCGATCGAAAATGTACGTTTATTCATATCGGTTCAGGTTGTTTTGGGCTGCCGGAACAAGACAATGGCCGGTCACGCGGGCCGGCCATTGCTTTCGGACAGGATAGTTATTTGTTGTATCCGGGATTCTGCTCGAGCTTGCTGTTTTTATCCAGCACCGCCTGCGGAACCGGCAGCAGGTAATTTTTCTCCGGGAAAAAAATGCGCTGCCCATTGGGGGCCTCAATCACCTCGTAGCGCTTCACCCCGTTTACCTTGTCGATTTTCATCGCATGGAACTGCGTATTGAGCTTCGTTTCGGCTTGTTTGGTACGAAGCAGGTCGTACCATCTTCTTTCTTCAAACGCCAGTTCTACGCGTCTTTCCTGGTCGATCGCCTGCCGCATCTGCGCCTGGGTCAGGCCTTCTTTCAGGGCGGGCAGCTCGGAAC
>JBEBSO010000098.1:0-9444 GCA_040394275.1 Telluribacter sp. | reverse complement strand
TTTTTTCTACCGACCTGATGAAAGCGTCCTGCTTCTGTACGTCCGATGTGTACAGCCATACCACCTGCTCCTGCTTGTCGGTCTGGTTTTCTTTCACATGCGCACGGTACTCTTCGAAAGTATAGTAATTGCCGCCTGTATTTTTGAGCAGGCAGAAGTCTTTCGCTTTTTCATAGAATTTCTCATCGCTGATGATCCCGAACTTCACGAATAAGCCGATGTCATCAAATTTCTTCTGGAAGCCCTCCCGGTCGTTTTTGAAAAGCTCGGCCAGCTTGTCGGCTACTTTCCGGGTAATGTAGCCGTTGATTTTCTTCACGTTACCGTCGGCCTGCAGGTAGCTCCGCGATACGTTCAGCGGGATATCGGGCGAATCGATCATTCCGTGCAGCAGCTGGAGAAAATCCGGCACGATGTCCTTCACTTCGTCGGTAATAAATACCTGCCGGCTGTAGAGCTGTATCTTTTCGCGCGGAGCCTGGAAATCATTCTTCAGCTTCGGAAAGTACAGCACCCCGGTAAGGTTGAACGGGTAATCTACGTTGAGATGTATCCAGAACAACGGATCGTCCCCGAAAGGATACAGCTCCTTGTAAAATGCGATATAGTCTTCATCTTTCAGTTCCGAAGGATTCTTCGTCCAGATCGGCGACGGATTGTTGATGATCTTGTCTTCAAATTCGATGGGCACCGGGAGGAACTTGCCGTATTTGGTCAGGATCTCACGGATGCGGTGAGGCTGCAGGAACTCTTCGGAATCGGGAGCGATATGCAGGATGATATCCGTTCCTCTTTCCTCCTTTTCGGCCGCCGACAGCGCAAATTCAGTAGAACCGTCACATTCCCAGCGCACCGCCCCGGATCCGTCCCTGTAGGAACGGGTCAGGATCTCCACCCGCTCGGCAACCATATACGCAGAATAGAAACCCAGGCCGAAATGCCCGATGATTTCGTTGCCCGTGCCTTTGTCTTTGTACTTTTCCACGAACTCGGTCGCTCCCGAAAAAGCAATCTGGTTGATGTATTTCCTGATCTCATCGGCAGTCATCCCGATCCCGTTGTCGCTGACCGTGATGGTTTTGGCAGCTTCGTCCACTTTGACAGTTACCTTCAGCTCCCCGATTTCACCATTGTATTCCCCGTAGGATGCCAGCTGCTTCAGCTTCTGGGAGGCATCGACTGCGTTGGAAACCAGTTCCCTGAGAAAAATTTCATGATCGGAATACAGGAATTTCTTGATAATCGGGAAAATATTCTCCGTATGAATGCTCAGATTTCCTTTTTCTTGCGCCAAAGTGCTCATATACTAACAATCAAATTTATTTTTGGTTAATTACTTTTTCTTTGCAATAGTTATTACAAAATTGCGTTCCAATAGCAAATCAACAAGGCTGATTCTGACAGAATGACAGAAACCGGGTAAGAACCGAACGCCGGTATCCCTGTATTTAAATTCTAATACCATATCCATGAGACATTTATTTTCATATCTTTTTCTTTTGACAATTTGTTTCGGATGCTCCACACCTTCGAAAGTACCTTTTACCAATTACACCGTATTTACAGAAGAGTTAAGACGGGACCTGGAAAGCGCCGATATCCCGCTTTCGAAAGTCCAGTTTTTCAATGACAAGAACATCGTGATCAAGCGTGAAGGCGTCAATCCGAACGATATCAACGTCAATTCGGAAGGCAAGATCAGCATCCAGAACGGGAAGAGCGTTCAGACGATCAGTCTCCGTCCTTTCACACCCGGCGTTTCCCTGGGTAATGAAAACGGCGCCATTTATGTCTCGTGGGATGATTCGCAGCAGGACCAGAAAGGAATCCGGTTCAACCTGAACGGCAACCAGTATTATATGGCTACCACTGAGGATGCGAAGCTAAACTATAAAGGGTTTCTTTATGACATCGTCAGCGGGGTGGGTACGCGCCTGTACGTTAACAAAGATCTGCTTAAAGAGGTAAATAGCCAGAAAGAGACCCTGCGGGGCCGCCGGGTGGGCAACTAAGCCGGGCGGCGATCCGTTTGTGCGCCCTGTCGCCTCATGCTCATTTCATCGTATTATTTCACATTCCGCCGCCGGTTGCGCTGAAAGTCTTCCAGGACGAAGCCGCCGAGTCCGTCCAGGCTGCTGTAGTATGCCCTGCCGTTGTTGACCCGGGTGAAAGCCTGCACAAACCGCTTCAGGTAGGGATCTGACGCAATCATAAATGTGGTCACTTCGATATGAAGTTTCCGGCAGGCTGCAGCCAGTGTCAGTGTCTTGCCCACGATCTTCCGGTCCAGTCCGAAAGCATTTTTATAATACCTGATCCCTTCCTTCAGACAGGTAGGCTTCCCGTCCGTGATCATAAAAATCTGCCGGTTGCGCGTCTTCCGTTTGCGGAGGATGTCCATGGCCAGCTCCAGCCCTGCCACCGTATTTGTATGGTAAGGACCCACCTGAAGATAAGGCAGGTCGCCGAGCCGGATCTGCCAGGCGTCGTTCCCGAACACGATCAGGTCGAGGGTATCTTTGGGATATTTGGTCCGGATCAGCTCCGCCAGTGCCAATGCCACCTTTTTTGCCGGCGTAATCCTGTCTTCCCCGTACAGGATCATCGAATGGCTGATGTCGATCATGACCACCGTAGAGGTGGTTGTCCGGTGCTCTTTCTCCACCACCTCGAGGTCCCCCTCCCGCAGCTGAAAATCTGACAGGCCGTGGTTGACCTGCGCATTCCTGATCGATTCGGTCATCGAGATCTGCTCGATCGGGTCTCCGAACTGGAACGATCGTATATCGCTGCTCAGCTCGTCTCCCGTACCGGTGTGAGGGGCCTGGTGGTTCCCTCCCGCCTTGGAGCGCTTCAATTTACCGAAAATCTCCTCCAGCGCACCCCGGCGGATGCCCTGTTCCATTTTCGGGGTAAGCTTTCCGGTCCCGGCGACATTTTCCTCCGAAAGATAGCCCCTGGCTTTAAGATCCTGGTAAAAATCACCGATCCCGTACTGGTCGTCTGTCAGCTGGTACCGCTGATCCAGCTGGTTCAGCCAGGTCATTGCCTCTCCGACATCGCCGGAAGACATGAGCAGCAGCTGCCGGAAAATGTGCAGCAGCTGGTCAAACCTGTTGCCGCCGGCGGCGGCAGGCGGAATGTAACGGCTAAAACGGAAATCAGGCATCGGCGGTGTTGTTTATTTTCGGAAGACGGGAGCAATCCCCCACCTGCATCGGGCATCCATGACAGTAAAACACAGTCTTCCTCCCAACTGGTTCAGTTTTGTGCTTTTTTCGGAAGACAGCCGCCGGGACAGCCAGGAACTGCATGTGACAGGCCGGAAGGACCAGAGCTTCACCGGGGTGCATAGTAGATAATGCATACACCGGCTAAAGCGATAAGCGCTCCGATCACATCATATTTGTCAGGTGCATAGTTGTCGAATTTCATGGCCCACAGGATGGACATCACGATAAAGAAGCCTCCGTAGGTAGCGTACACCCTCGCAAAACCGGAAGGCTGCCACGTTGCCACCACACCGTAGGCCGCCAGGATCAGTCCGCCCAGCAGCCCGTACCACCAGGACCTGTCTTCCCTGAGCCAGAGCCATACCATATAGCCTCCTCCGATTTCGCAGAGACCCGCAAGTATAAAAACCGCTACTGACCTGATCACTTCCATAGTCCGACCCCGGGTTTTCTCTAAAGCCTGTCCAGCTCTTCGACGGTAAACGGCCTTTCCCGCCGGGCAAAACGTTTACGTACCTGCTCTACCTCCTCTCCGGACACAGGTCCGGCATTATTCTGCCACAACTTCCGGATATAGCTCAGCAGCTGGGCTACATCGGCATTCGAGAACGTTTCATCATAGCCGATCCCCGGCATATCGCCGTTAATTTCGGGCGCTTTGTAAACATGCCTGTTCACCTCCACCGGGCCGCTCAGGCCAAACAGGACAATGGAGATGAGTTTATCCTTGTGCCCGGTCACCCATTCCGATTTGTTCAGCGGCGGAGCCAGTGAGGGCACGCCGTTGCCGTCTGCCCCGTGACAGGTCTGGCAGATGGTGCCGAACAGGCTTGCGCCTTTGGGATACATGGCCGCGAGCTGTGCGGGATTTCTCCCGGAGCGGGCGTTTTCCGCGTTCTTCGCGGCCAGGCCCAGCTGCCGGTAAATAGCGCGGCTCGTATCGGCCACAATGCCGGACAGCTCCTTCCCGAACCCGATCTCCCTGTCGTGCAGGCTGCTCACTATGGCATCTGCCACGTACCGGTTGCCCGGACTCCGCCCGGCCAGCTTCAGCAGCAATGCGGTCGCCCCGGCCTGGTCAAACCTGCTCAGGATTTCACCCTGGAAGGCAATATAAGGGAAAGACAAGGTATCTTCTCCGGAGATCATCCGCCCGAAAGCCGCAAGGAAATCCTTGTGGTTTTCCCGTGAGATGACAGACCTGACCGCTGCAAAAGCCTGCATCCTCATCGTCCATTTCGGGTCACGCAGCGCGGCTGTTACGTCATCGCTGCGGAGTAACCCCAGCCCTTCGAGGGTCCAGAAGGCATGGATTCTCTTCAGCTCATCTTTTGACTCCTTCAGAATTGCCCGCAATGCAGGCTCCGTGTGCAGAAGCTGCCGGTCGATGATCGTCCGCTGGGCATAGTCACGGATCCAGCCGTTGGGCGCACCAAGCGAAACTACCAAGTCACCGGGCTGCTCCGGCAGGGGCTTCTCCCGCAGCACTGCTCCCTGCGGCACGATCTTATAGATCCGCCCGCAGCTCAAAGGAGATGTCAGCCGACGCAGGCCGATTTCTCCTTTCAGGTACGGGGTAAGATAGGTCTTATGCTGGATGATCCCCCTGTACATGTCCACCACGTACAACGCGCCGTCCGGGGCGTCATACAGGCTGACCGGTCGAAACCGCTCGTCGGTGCTCACCAGGAATTCCCGCCCCGGGTAGGCCGGCCTGCCGCTCACCACGTATCCCTGGTCGGTCAGCACATTCCGTTTGATCAGGTTGGCGGAAGGCTCGGCCACAAATGCATTGAACCCGTAATCGTTTCCGAACAGGGCTCCCCGGTACACCAGGGGACCGCATGCCGCCGTAAAATTCACCAGCCGCTTTTCTGCATCCAGGATTCCGTCCATATACCCGCGGTTGACGCCGGGAGTCGGATGCGCAGGGTATACGCGGGTGTCTTTTACGACGTTGACATTGAAGCCGGCCACGCTCTTCAGGTTGGGATTGGCCGCGCCGAATCCCGGCAGAAAATAATCTCCGATAAGATTCTGTGAATTGTGGTTGGTGTAAAGACGGCCGTAGTTGTCCTGGGATATTCCCCACTGGCCACGGGCGTGCGTCTTCTCAATCACCCATTTCCCTCCGTACCTCCGGTATCTTTTCGATGATTTGGCATTGTAGATCCAGTTGTCCAGGGCCCGGTACAGCCCGTTGGGCTGATGCTCCACGTTCCCTCCCACCGCATATTCGGGATCGACGAGTACCCTTTTGCCCGGCCGGTCTCCATCAATCTCATAAAACCAGAGCCCCGGGGGCTCCGCGACCAGTATCCCGTTGCCGATCAGGCAGATGGCGCGGGGAAGTACCAGGGAATCCAGGAAAACCGTCCGCTTGTCCATCTTGCCGTCTCCGTCCCGGTCCTCCAGGATCACGATCTTCCCGTTGGGCACTTCTTCTCCGGTACCCAGCGTATCGGGCATGTACCCGTTCATTTCCGCTACCCATATGCGGTTGCGGGCATCAAAAATCATCGCCACCGGTGCAGTGACGAGCGGCTCCGCCGCCACCAGCCTCACTTCAAACCCCTCTTCCGTTGTCATCAGCCGGATGGCTTCCCCCGGCTCCACCGGGACCGTGCCCGACGCTGCCGATGCTGCCGGCGGGCCGGCAGCAGGGCTTCCTGCCCCGGAAGCCGCCTGCCTGTTTGTCTTGCAATAAAATAATAGCCCAGCAAAAAGTACCAGCAAAAAAGATAATCTCCGTCTCACAGTTCAGAATTGTATTTTCAAAAGGTATCCGACCGGCGGTCTCCCGGCCCGGCGGCTCCGTTTAGTCCTTCAGCACTTCTTCGGCCGGCTTCATGCGGGCAGTCAGTATCTGTATAATCACCCAGGCGACAAAATAGGCCAGCCCGCAGATCGTGAACAGGATGTTGTAGCCCGCGCCCAGCTTGTCAATTCCCTTGTAATAGTCAAGCAGGCTCCCCACCAGCAGCGGGAACAGGGTAGAGCCGATGGAACCGGCCATACCGCCTATACCCACGACGGAGGAAACTGCCTGCTTGGGTACTATGTCCGATACGACGGTAAAGATATTGGTACTCCAGGCCTGGTGGGCCGCCGTAACCAGGCTGATGATGGCGACAACCGTCCAGATATCAGTAGCGTAGCGTACCGTCAGGATCGGCAGGACCAATACGGCCACCATAAACAGAACGGTCTTTCTTGCCTTTAAAGCCGAATAGCCCCTGCGGATCAGCCACGACGACAGGTAGCCTCCTCCGATGCTTCCGAAAGCGGTCGCCGTATAGATTACCGCCAGGTGAAGACTCGGCTTCTTCAGGTCCAGGTCGAAAGTAGTGGCAAAATAGGACGGGAGCCAGAAGAGAAAAAACCACCAGATCGGGTCGGTCAGCAATTTTCCCGTAATGAAAACCCAGGTCTGCCGCAGCCCCAGCAATCTGGCCCAGGAAACAGATGCTTTCGCCGGTTCGGCCGTCGCACCCTCATCCTGGTGTATATGCGCATACTCCTGCTTCGACAGCCGTTTCTGCCGGGAGGGGACATCATAAAAAATCCACCAGAAAACCAGCCAGACAAAACCGAGCACCCCTGTAATGACAAAGGTCTCCTTCCATCCGAATGCCCCCAGCAGCCAGGGGATCATCAGCGGGGCCAGTATCGGCCCGATGCTGGTCCCCGAATTGAAAATACCGGTGGCGATGGCCCGTTCCTTCTGCGGAAACCATTCGGCAATGACCTTCACAGCTGCCGGGAAATTTCCCGCTTCACCAAAACCGAGCAAACCCCGCATAAACGCAAACCCCATCGTGCCCCGGGCCACGGCATGCAGCACCGCCGCCAGGCTCCATACAGTAATGGAAATAGCAAAACCCACCTTCGACCCGATCCTGTCAATAAAATTTCCGAATACCGCGTAGCCGATTGCGTAACAGGCCGCAAATACCATCACGATATTGGCATAGTCGG
Source organism: Telluribacter sp. (assembly GCA_040394275.1). Taxonomy (GTDB): domain Bacteria; phylum Bacteroidota; class Bacteroidia; order Cytophagales; family Spirosomataceae; genus JBEBSO01. The sequence continues at coordinate 2,233 of JBEBSO010000098.1, read as the reverse complement.
ATTCGCTCCAGTTGAATTCCTGTTCCAGCACCGGCTTCAGGAAACCGATCACCTGGCGATCAATATAGTTAATCGTCATGGCCAGAAACAGCATGGCACAGATCAACCAGCGATAATTCCCGTTTTTTTGTTGCTCGATCATTTAGAAAGTCAGGTTAGTATTCGTAAGGTCAGTTTTGAGCCGGGCGGCACCGGTACAGCCCGACCGGCAGGGCGTGAGGGCCTGCTCCGTTTTTCAGACAACGAAGATATATGATTTGAAAATAATACCTAAATTAAATTGTACGGCAGCTTGAAATATTGCACAAAATCCGCAGCCTGCCCGCACCGCACGGTTCGGACCGGCCCGGGCACAAGGCCTGCTGCGTATATTTTCTTATGTTTGGGCTTTGTTTTAAACTGCCGGCCGGACCCGGCCTGTTCAATCATCATCAAATGTTTACAAATGAAAAAACCAACCTTACTGTTCACCTTCCTTATCGCCATACTGGCGGCAAATGCACAGGAAAAGCTGACGCCGGAGCTGCTCTGGCAATTGGGACGCATCGCCCCCTTGGGGATAAGCGCCGACAAGCAATTTGTTGTCTACACTGTCAGCACTCCCGACATCCGGGCCAACCGGAGCACCCGCAAAACATACCGGATCCCGGTCAGCGGCGGCGCCCCGGAAGAAATCCCTGCCGCAGACCAATACCTCGCCGATGCGAAAATCTCGCCGGACGGCCGGTACCGGATCAGCGCTGAGGAAGTAAAAATCAAAAAAATAACGGGCGCCGACCTGTATCCCGACCTTGACAAATCCGACGCCTATATCTATACCTCGCTGAACTACCGTCACTGGGACACCTGGGAGGACGGCAAATTCAGCCACGTATTCCTGACGCCGCTGTCCGGCGGGCACCCTATCGCCCTGATGAAGGACGAGCCGTATGACTGCCCGCAGAAGCCTTTCGGGGGAGATGAAGATTTCATCTGGCACCCCGACAGCAAAAAGGTCATCTATGTAACCAAGAAAAAATACGGAACTGCCTACACCATCAGTACGAATACGGATTTATACGAATACGACATTGCTTCGGGCACTACCCGGAATCTTACCGAAAACAACAAGGGCTACGATGTATCGCCGGCATTCAACAGCCGCGGGCAGCTGGCCTGGCTCCAGATGAAACGAGACGGCTACGAGTCCGACAAACAGGACATCGTCGTATCCAACGGCATCACCTCGCTGAACCTCACCGCCGGGAGAGATGACATTCACGTCAACGAATTCAGATGGGCGGAGGACGACCGGACGATTTTCTTCACTGCGCCGGTAGACGGCACTGTCCAGCTCTTCCGCGTCAATTATCCGGGGCTGACCAAAATGGCCATAGTCGTCACACAGGTTACCAAAGGGGATTTTGACGTAACCGGCATAGTGGGTCAGGCGGGCAATGAACTGATCGTAACGCGAACCGATATGAACCATCCCGCCGAAATTTACGCGGTAGACATTTCGTCCGGGAAGTTCCGGCAAATCACGCAGGTCAACCGGTCATTTACGGAGAAGCTGGCGCCCTGTAAAACCGAACGGGTCTTTGTCACTACCACCGATCATAAGAAAATGCTAGTATGGGTCATCTACCCTCCGGACTTCGACCCTTCCAGGAAATACCCGACCCTGCTGTATTGCCAGGGAGGGCCCCAGTCTGCGCTCACCCAGTTTTACTCTTTCCGGTGGAATTTTCAGCTGATGGCTTCCCGGGGATACATTGTCGTCGCACCCAACCGCCGGGGGATGCCGGGCCATGGCACCCAATGGAATGAACAGGTCAGCAAAGACTGGGGAGGACAGGTGATAAAAGACTACCTGAGCGCGATAGATCATGTCGCCCGCGCCCCGTATGTCGACAAGAGCCGGATGGGCTGTGTGGGGGCCAGCTTCGGAGGCTACTCCGTGTTCGCCCTGGCTGCAGTGCACAACAAGCGCTTCAAAACCTTCATTTCGCACGACGGCGTGTTCGATTTCAGGAGCATGTACGGCACCACGGACGAAATGTTTTTCGAAAACTGGGAAAAGGGAGGCGCCTATTGGGAAAAGAACAATGCCGTAGCCCGGCGCGCCTTCGGGCAATCGCCCAGCAATTTTGTCGAAAAATGGGACACGCCGATACTGATCATCCAGGGAGGGAAAGACTACCGGGTGCCAATAGAGCAAGGGCTCCAGGCGTTCCAGGCCGCACAGCTCCGC
>JBEBSO010000097.1:0-9466 GCA_040394275.1 Telluribacter sp. | reverse complement strand
CTTACATATTCACGGCAAGGCGGATTATCTGGGTATCGCAGGTTCCCTGCTTTGCATCATCCATTGCCTGGCGACTCCTGCCGTACTGCTCGGTGCGACTTTCTTCGGTGACCGGTACCTGGAGGAGGATCTTCATAAGCTGGATTTCTTATTTATACTGGTGAACGGGCTGGCGGTGTTTTACGCGACCAGGAGCCATCATATACGCTGGATCAACGTACTGTTGTGGGGTGCGCTGGCATTATTTTCGATCTCCCTTCTGCTGGAGCACGCGGTCCCTTTCTTTAAGTATTTCAGCTACCTGGGCTCCGTTCTCCTGATAGCCGGCCACAGCCTGAATCTTTATTTCTGCAGGTTCGGCGGAAGATAGCCGCCCGTTTATTTGTCATATTCCACTTCGAAGCGGTCCAGGTCGGGCCGGTTTTTTTTCCGTCTTTCCAGTTCGTAGTCAAAAATGATCTTCCCGAGGTTCGCCATGAACGGCAGCCCGACGGTTTCGTAATCGTACCGGTCATCGTTAAATATGCCGTCGCTGTTGCAGTAAATGGTGGCCGACAGCATCAATTCTACCCCCCGTTCGAAGTCAACCAGGTAGGCATTGTCCGTCAGGTAGCCGTAAGCTTTCCCGATCTTGTTGTAGCTCCGGATATGCCTGGGCATCCTTCTTTTGGAGTTGCCGAACAACAGGAATTTTACCGCGTTGTCGTCCATCTCTGTATAGGCTTGGGGATAGGAGGTTTCTACGGGGAGCTGCGACATGTATTGATAGAGAAACCGGTAGTCGTCTTCGCTCAGGTTAAACCTGCGGGCCGGCGCTACGGAATGGGGAAAGAAGATGGCCCGGAGCAGGGCATGCTGATCTTCCAGCGCCATCTCGTTTTTCTCCCTGAAGTCAAAAGGCTGTTGAATGAGCCGGCCGTTGTCCAGGTATCCTTTGCCTTTCGGGACGGGGCCGGTCCGGGAGTAGGTCTTGTCCGTGTACCGGCCGGGCTGGATGTATATGGTTTTTCCGTCAAGTTCAAAACGGACCGGGTTGGTATGGCGGTTTTCTTCTGCCGGCAAAGGCCTGCCGAGCCGGTGGGTAATACGGGTATGGGTATAGCCTTTGGCCTGGAGGGTTTCATTGATATACCCGGGCCCCAGAAACTCATACAGCCGGTTGAACGCATCGTTGTCGCTGGCCAGCAGGATTTTTTTTACGTAGTGCGCTACCGACGGAAGCCCCGATTCGGAGGTAGAGTCGGCCGTTACGGCAGTCTGGGCGGGCCGGTCGGCGCCGGTAAGCATAGGCGTGTCCCTGGTAAGCCCGGTAATGCGCAGGTCGTTGAGCTTTTCGAGGGCGAGAAGCACCACGGGGAGCTTGACCGTACTGGCGGGATAAAAGTATTTTTCCGGGTCCACCCGGTATTTGTAGGTAGTGAAGGCGGGTTCATTCCTGCTGTTCCTGTCTATCCGGGTATACATCACCTGGATCTCCAGCCCGGCCGGATCTCCGGTAACTCCGGCCAGTTCCGTTTTGTGCTTTTTCAGGAGTTTTTCAAGAAAAGGATCCGTGGCAGGCTGGGCGGGCAGCAGGCCGGGGACCATCAGCGAAAATGACATAAGACAATAACGAATCGACTTCATACCGGCTGATTGTGTTAACAGGTTTACATTCAAATCCGTGGTGGTGTCGCGGACAAATCAGGCAAGTGGTCGGTCGTATCTGCATCTAATGTAGCCATTTCCCGTCAATTTTCTAATTTTGCGGGCATGAACAAAACACGGGCTGCTATTTTTGATATGGACGGGGTGATCTGTCACACGAACCCGTATCACTCCGAAGCTTTCAGGACTTTTTTTGGAAAGCGCGGTTTTATCCCTGCGGAAAGCGAATTCGCTGCGCACATGTACGGAAAAAGCAACAGCTATATTTTCTCTCATTTTCTCGGCCGGCCAGTGACCGGAGTCGAGCTGCAGGCCCTGGAAGAAGAAAAAGAGGGGCTTTTCCGGGAGATTTACAAATCCCATGTAGCGGAGGTGCCGGGACTTGTTGCCTGGCTTGACCGGCTGCAGGCGGCGGGAGTGCGGTTGGGTGTAGCCACTTCCGCGCCGCGGGCCAACCTCGAGCTGATCCTGGGCGCGCTTTCCATCGGGGACCGTTTCGGTTCTGTGCTGGCGAGCGAAAATGTCGCCAGGCACAAGCCGGACCCCGAAGTATACCTGAAGTCCGCCGCTCAGCTCGGTATGGATCCGGAGCAATGCGTCGTGTTTGAGGATTCGTTTTCCGGAGTGACGGCTGCGATACGTGCCGGCATGCATGTCGTCGGCGTGCTTACTTCCCACACACGGGAGGAGCTCCCGCCCTGCGACCTGTATGTGAAAGACTACGAATCGCTGTCGCCGGAGCTGCTGGACTTCTGAGCTTTAAGTGCTTAATTTCCCGGTTTGCTTACCTGTTTCTCCCGGATCGCTTTAAATTCCGATCCTTGTTTCCAGGCGGGAAAAGTATTCTCCGTGCTGAGCCGGTAGCCCACTGCGAAGATCAGCCGCATATCTTCTACGATCCCCGAAATGTCCCAGTCGGGTGTATATTCGTCAGCCGGTGAATGATACCGCTGGCTGTTGTATTCGTCTTTCCGGGCTTTTCCCCACGCTTCGCCGTGCTCCCGGGAGTCGCTGCCGTTTTCGATGTAGAGCGCAGGGATGCCTGCCTTGGCAAAGTTGAAATGATCGGACCGGAAGTAGAATCCGCCGGACGGATCAGGCTCGCCACGGGTGTAGCGGTCCTGTTTCCGGGCAGCCGCCTCCACATATTCGTCCAGTTCGGATTGCCCCTTGCCGACGACGATGACGTCTTTCATGCGCCCGAACGGCTGCAGCACATCCACATTGATGTTGGCCACGGTTTTGTCCACCGGGTAGACAGGGTGGGAGGCATAGTATTCCGAGCCCAGCAGGCCCTGCTCCTCGGCGGTTACCGCCAGGAAGACGACAGACCTCAGGGGCTTTTCCGGGGCACGGGCAAAAGCGCGGGCGATTTCGAGCAGCGCGGCGGTACCCGAGGCGTTGTCCGCTGCCCCGTTGTACACCGAATCCCCGTTTACTTTTTCACCGATACCAAAATGGTCCCAGTGGGCCGTATAAATGATGCATTCGTCGGCCCTGTCGGTACCCGGCCAGCGGGCGATGACATTGTGGGATACGGATCTTGAAATGGTATTCCGGAGGGTAACCGCGGTGCGCAGGTGCATGGGGACGGCTTTAAATCCCCGTTTCCCGGCTTCAGCCATCAGGTCGGCGGACAGCCCGGCCAGGTCAAACAGCCTGCCTGCGGCATCCCGGGTGATCCAGCCTTCTGCCGCTGCACGGGACAGGTTGTTGTCTCCGGCAGCAAGATACAGCCTGGGCTGTGACCAGCCGCCTTTTACTACGTTCCATCCGTAGCTGGCCGGGGCCGTTTCGTGAATGATCAGGACGCCTGCGGCGCCCTGCCTGGCAGCTTCTTCATATTTATAGGTCCAGCGCCCGTAGTAGGTCATGTTTTTCCCCCTGAACAGCGTGCTGTCGGCAAAGCCCGGGTCGTTGACCAGGACCAGGACGGTTTTTCCCCTGACATCCAGGCCCTCGTAGTCGTTCCAGTCAAACTCGGGCGCGTTGATCCCGAACCCGGCAAAGACCAGCTCCGAGTTGCGGAGGGCGACTTCGGGTACTGCCCTTCGGCTTACCGCCACAAAGTCGTCCGGGTATTTTAGCTCCAGGCTCTTGCCGGGTGCTGTGAAAGCCAGGCTGCCCTGTGGCACGGAGTTGATCCCGACCAGCGGCACCTCCTGGAAGAAGCTGTCGCCATTGCCGGGCTCGAGCCCAAGCTCCGAAAACTGTTCGCTCAGGTAGGCAATGGTCTTTGCCTCGCCGTTGGTAAACGGCATCCTGCCCTCTAGGCTATCGGAAGCCAGCACTGCGACGTGCCTGCGGAAAGCTTCCCCGTCGATGGCCAGGCTCAGGCTGTCCGCTGCAGTGAGCTCCGGCTGATCCCGCGTGTCGCGGCATCCCGTCAGGAGGACTGCCCCCAGGAGCAGGCCGGCCGGTATGCGTAATATCTGGTTCATAAGCGGTCGGGTTAAAACGGTCGCATCGCCTTGACGAAGCGGTTTCTGAAATAATTGGAAAAGAGGTTATCTTCCCGCACTCCTTTTGAAGAGGAAGCGTGTATAAACATAATTTCACGATGGTGGTTGACTTCGGTTACAATCCCGGAGTGTGAGACATACCCCTCCTTGCCGCCTTCCGGCACGAAAAATATCCAGTCGCCCGGCCTGATGTCTCCGATCTTTTCGATTTCCCGCCCGAATTCGGATTGCTGCCAGGAAATGCGCGGCACTTTAAGGCCCATTTCCGTGTATACCGAGCAGATCAGGCCGGAGCAGTCGATGCCTCCTTTGTCGTTTCCTCCCGAACGGTAGGGAGTGCCCGTATAGGTGCGCGCGATCCGGACCACCTGCGGGATATTTTCGTGGTAGGCGCCCGAAGGGCGATCGGCGAGCGGCCGCGTCGCGGGCGGCGTAGTGCTGCGGGTATATGTTCCTTTTTTGGCCGGCGGCGCAGGCTTTTTGCCGGCGACCGGGCGGGAAGTCTGGTTGGACGAACGCGGGGTGGTCTCAAAGATATGGCACGAGCTCAGGTAAGCGGGGATGGTCAGCAGGAGAAGGACGGAAAAGGATTTTCTCATTGGCAATATGTTACTCCACAAAATAAAAGCGGTTCCCGGATCCGGGAGGCGGTACCTCCTGCCGGTGTATTGCGGCGGGAATGTCTGCTAAATTAACGTTTAATGCCAGGAATATTATAAATTATGCCGTCATATTTCTCCGCTGATTTCGTTCTTCTGGGGATAGATAGTTAGTTTTGCAGTCGATTTGCCGTTAGTAAAAGTCTGAAGATTTGAAAATTATATGTGTAGGTCGCAACTATGCAGTCCATATTGAGGAGCTGAAAAACCAGGTCCCCGAGGCGCCGGTTATTTTTCTGAAACCTGAAACAGCTCTTTTGAGGCCCGGGGAAGCATTTTACTATCCTGATTTTTCACATGATGTTCACTATGAAGCCGAAATCGTAGTGAAGATCAATAAGATGGGCAAGCACATTGACGCGCAGTTTGCCCATAAATATTACGATGAGATCGGTATCGGGATCGATTTTACGGCCAGGGACGTCCAGTCGGAGCTCAAGGCCAGGGGGCTGCCCTGGGAGCTGTCCAAGGCTTTTAACGGCTCGGCGCCGGTATCGGATTTTATCCCTAAAAAAGAATTTGCAGATGTACAGAACCTGAATTTTACGCTGGAAGTCAACGGCGTGCAGCGGCAAAACGGGAATACCGCCCTGATGTTATACCGGATCGATTACCTGGTCTCTTTTGTATCGCGGTATTTTACCTTAAAAACCGGGGACCTGATCTTTACCGGTACGCCGAAGGGAGTAGGACCCGTGGCCATCGGAGACCGCCTCGTCGCAGCCGTGGAGGGAAGGCCCCTGCTGAATCTTGAAATCAAATAGCGGTCTAAAATTCTTGTTCTCGTAGTGAATAGATTTTCTGTATTTCTGCTGATGGGCCTGATTGCAGGAACCCGCCTGCCTGCCCAGAACAATTCGTATCCCAAGGGTTATTTCCAGTTTCCGATATATCCGGGCCAGAAGCATTCCCTGGCGGGAGTGCTGGGCGACCTGCGGACCAACCATTTCCACGGGGGAATTGACATCCGGACCCGGCAGGTGGAGGGCTTGCCGGTGCTGGCGGCTGCCGAAGGATACATATATAAGATCGGGGTGCAGAGAACCGGCTACGGCAATGTCATCATGATCCGGCATCCCAACGGCTTTTCGACGGTGTACGGGCACCTGCAGAAATTTACCGATTCGGTCGCCCGGTATGTCCGGGAAGAGCAGTACCGGCGCGAGACCTTCGAAATCGACCTCTATCCCGAAGCGGGAAGGTTTAACGTGAAAAAGGGAGAGCTGATCGCCCTTTCAGGCAATACGGGAACCTCGTCCGGGCCGCACCTGCATTTCGAGATCCGCGACGCCGGCGACAATTACCTGAACCCGCTTTTTTTCGGGTTCCCGGAGATCCGTGACCAGACGGCGCCCACCTTCGTAAGTGTGGCGCTGCGACCGATGGACATCGATTCCCGGGTCAACGGCCAGTTTGAACGCCAGGTGTTCAGCCCGCTCTGGAGAAAGGGAAAAGGGATCACCCTGCGGGATACGGTCCGGGCGACCGGGTCCATCGGGGTAGAGCTCCAGGCATTTGACCGCATGGACGGCACCAGCTTCCGGTATGGGCTTTTCTGCATCGAGATCAAAGTGGACGACCGCGAGGTATTTGTCTACAACATGGAAAAGTTTCCCAATGCCGCTACCAGGGACTACAACAACCTGATCGACTACAATACCAGGCTGGCCACCGGGGAACGCTATTACCGGTGCTATGTGCCGGAAGGCAACCGCTTTAACCTGTACCAGACCGACGACTACAAAGGAAAGATCCAGGTTTCCGATACGCTTTCCCACCAGGTAAGCATCAAAATATATGATTCTTTTGACAACATCTCGACGTTGACATTTGTCCTGAAAGGAGAGAAGGCAGGGGCAGGTATACCTGCAGAGGGCGCAGGAGGCGGCCCGCTGCTGCTGCGGTCCGAGGCCGCCGGTAATATTCTGAAGATCAGGGCGGACGGGTACCGGTCGGTGGGGCCGCTGAAGGTATTTTATGGCAACGGCAGGGAGACTTCGCGCCAGATCGAGTATTTTGACCGTGACGCAGCCTTTTTCCTGTATAACCTGGAGCATGCTTTGCCTGATTCGGTACATCTGGCGGGGAAAAGCCTGCCGCTGGACTACCAGGCTAAAATCCCGCCCGACCAGGTGGTTGCATTTACAAAAGGCAGCTGGCACATCAGGTTTGATTCCACCAGCCTTTTCGATACGCTCTACCTGTCGGTGGCGCAGCGGGGGCGTTTCCTCAAAATCAACGAGCCGGGCATCGCCCTGCGTTCCTTTATCTCTGTCGGCTATCAGCCGGAAACCGGGATCGGCCATCCGTTGCGTACGCATATCTACCGGAGCGTGCCGGGAGGCGATTCGTTTGTGGGCGGACGCTGGGACGGGAGCAGCATCTCTTTTACCACCCGGGAGCTGGGCACCTTCTACCCGCTTACCGATACGGTGCCGCCGCGGGTAAGGCTGCTGAGCGCGGGCCCGTCGGGCATCCGGGCGCATATTTCCGATCAGCTGTCCGGCATCGACAGGTTCAGGGCGACAGTGGACGGCCAGTGGATCCTGATGAATTACGAACCCAAAACCGGTATCATCTGGTCCGAAAAGAGGGACAATACGGTACCATTCAGCGGAAAGCTGTTGCTGGAAGTAACCGACCGCGCCGGAAATAATGCTATCTTGGACGCCGAAATCAGGGAGCCCGGGGCTAAACCGGTAAAAAAGGCAGTAAAATCGGGAAGTGAAGAAGAATAATTCTACCGGAATTCTTTTCTTCTCAAAGTGTAACTTATTAATATTGAGCCCATGTTGAAAACAGGCGATAAAGCGCCCGGGTTTGAAGCGCCGGACCAGGAGGGAAAGGAGACCCGGTTGTCAGATTATGAAGGGAAGAAGGTGGTGTTGTTTTTTTATCCGAAAGACAATACCCCTACCTGCACGAAAGAGGCATGCAATCTCAGGGACAACCATGAGCTGCTGCTGGCTTCCGGGTATGCAGTGCTGGGGGTGAGCGCCGACAGTTCCAGGTCGCACAAGCGGTTCAGGGAAAAATTCGATCTCCCGTTTCCTTTGCTGGCAGACCCGGAGCTGAAGATCGTGAATGCCTACGGTGTCTGGAGGGAAAAAAATACCTTCGGCCGTACGTATATGGGGATTGTAAGAACTACCTTTGTGATCGATGAGGAGGGGCGGATCGCCCGGATCATCGAAAATGTAGACAGCGGCAACCACGCAGCGCAGATCCTGGATGGAGCATAGCGGCAGAGCGACCGGGCAGGAGGGGGGATGTACCGGCGGGCGGCTTACGGCAGTTCCCGGTAAAGCCGGCTTGAAATTCATTATGCAAGTAAATTACAATTAAATATATGGAAATCAGTAAATTGAATGACATTGCCTCACAGGTGCGGCGGGATATCGTCCGGATGGTGCATGCCTGTCAGTCGGGGCATCCGGGCGGATCCCTGGGGTGTACGGATTTGTTGGTCGCGCTTTATTTTGATAAGCTGAAACTGAAAGAGGAAAACGGCGCCGTTGTGTTTGACATGGACGGGGCCGGCGAAGATCTTTTCTTTCTTTCCAACGGACATATATCACCGGTCTGGTACAGCGTGCTGGCGCGAAGGGGATATTTCGCGGTAGACGAGCTGGCTACTTTCCGGAAGCTGGATTCGCGGCTGCAGGGGCATCCGACCACCCACGAAGGCTTGCCGGGCGTGCGTATTGCGTCGGGTTCGCTGGGACAGGGATTGTCCGTAGCCGTCGGGGCAGTGCTGGCCAAGCGGCTAAACAACGACAGCCACCTGGTATATGTGCTGATGGGAGACGGAGAGCAGCAGGAAGGCCAGGTATGGGAAGCCGCTACATTTGCGCCGCACCACATGGTGGACCGGCTGATCGCGATCATCGACCTGAACGGTCAGCAGATCGACGGTCCTACCGAGAAAGTGATGAACAACCGGAATCTTGCCGCCAAATACGAGGCATTCGGCTGGGAAGTAATGGAGGTGGAGCGCGGCAATGACATGGAGGAGGTGCTGAAAGGGCTGGACGAGGCAAAAAGCAAGACAGGGCATGGTAAGCCGGTAATGGTGCTGCTGCACACCGGTATGGGTTATGGCGTCGACTATATGATGGGTACCCACAAATGGCACGGGGCTGCGCCGAATGACGAGCAGCTGGCTGCCGCCCTGGCCCAGCTTCAGGAGACGCTGGGGGACTATTGAGGAAAAGGCCGGGGGATATTCGCTAGCCCCAGGTGATACAACTCATGCGGGAGCATGAATTAAATTTGTAAACCAGTAGATCAGGAATTACATAAAAATGAAGAAATATACATATACGGAAAAAAAAGATACCCGCTCGGGCTTTGGGGCCGGGATGGAGGAACTGGGTAAAACCAACCCGGATGTGGTCGCGCTTTGCGCCGACCTTATCGGTTCCCTCAAGCTGGATGCATTTATTAAAAACAATCCTGAACGTTTCGTGCAGACCGGTATTGCAGAAGCCAATATGATCGGCATAGCGGCCGGGCTGACCATCGGGGGAAAGATTCCTTTCGCCACTACATTTGCCAACTTCGCGACCGGTCGGGTATACGACCAGATCCGCCAGAGCGTGGCTTACTCCGGTAAGAACGTGAAGATATGCGCTTCCCACGCAGGCCTGACGCTCGGGGAAGACGGTGCCACGCACCAGATCCTGGAGGACCTGGGCA
>JBEBSO010000096.1:0-9563 GCA_040394275.1 Telluribacter sp. | reverse complement strand
CGTTGATCAGGTCCTTTTCCATCACCGGCGTCCCCAGCGTGCCGAGCTGGTTGTTGTCATACTCCATTTCCCAGATCCCCTTCCCGTTCAGAACAGCAATATACCTTGAGGCATCATCCTCCACCGGGTAGGCGTTCCATGAGGTGTACATTCTCTTGATCATCGGAAAAGCATTTTCTGAAAACAAAGATATCCCCCCCGCTCAGGCCTCTTCCCGTTCTGCTGCCGCATCTTTTCCCTGCCGGATGCCCCGGCCTTTCATCATGACAACCAGGAAGGCTGCGGCCCCGACTACCAGCATCAGCATCATCTGGGTTCCATGGATGAAGGTGGCCAGCGTAATGCCGTCCCGCTGGGATAAGCCATAGAGCAGGGTTACGTTTCCTACCAGCAGATGATACACTCCTATCCCCCCCTGCGCCGGCACCGCCATGCCCAGCGCCCCGATCACCAGCACGGTAAGCCCCGCCATCCATCCCAGCTGGCTGGTCTCCGGGATGCAATAAAACAGCACATAAGAAGAGAAATAGTACCCTACCCAGATAAGGAGCGTGGACAACAGGAACATGGCCGGGCTTTTCAGCTTCCGCACGCTCAGCAGCCCCTGCAGCATACCCTTGACAAAGCCGATCACCTTCCGCGCCGGAGCGCCCGACATCAGCTTTGCCCGGACCGCCTCCTGCTTCCACAGCCACCAGCACAGAAGACCTGCCGCCGCCAGCGCACCCGACAAAGCCAGCAGCAGCGTGCGTGCGCTTCCGCCGGGCAGCCTTTCGCTCAGCAGCTCGCTGAAAAACCCGCTCAGCCGCTGAAATTCCAGCATAAAATTGAGCGCGATCAGGACAAGCAGGACAATAACGTCAAATATCCTTTCGGCCACCACCGTTCCGAAACCTTCGTTGACGGGGATGTCATCCAGCTTATACAGGGTGCCTGCCCGCGTCACTTCTCCCATACGCGGAAATACATAGTTGGCAAAATACCCGGTGAGCACGGCAATAAAGGTGTTGAACAGCCCCGGTCTTTTCCCGAGAGGCTCCAGCAGGATCTGCCATCTCCAGGCCCGCATCAGGTGCGAAAACAACAGCACCACACAGGACAGCGCCAGCCAGCCGGCGTCCGCATCTTTCAGCCGGTCAAACATGGCGGCCAGGTCGATGTCCCTGAAAACATACCAAAGCAGCAAACCGGCAACCGCCAATGGAATTCCGTAGCGAACGATTTTTTTCATGAATGATGGAACTGATCACCGTGCGGCCGTTCCGGAAAACCCTCCGGGGCCTTACGCCTGCAAAAAAAGCAGGAACAAAGCAAAAATCCTATTTGTGTCACAGGGATTTGTGCACAAAAAAACCCTTCCGGTAAACCGGAAGGGCCCTGACCGGAACAATGCGGTCGTTATTCGGCGATCAGCTTTCCTTTCATGATGGCGTAGTGCCCCGGGAAGCTGCAGATGTAATCGTACGTTCCCTTTTTAGGTGCAGTAAACTCGATCGTAGTGCTTTCGCCTCCACCGATCAGCTTGGTGTGCGCGATGATTTTACTTTGTTCGCTCTTGGGGATATACTCCGTATCACGGGCTTGCGCTGCCTTAGAGCCGAAAGCAGCGATATCCGTACCTTGCTTCAACAGAACGAAATTATGTCCCATGGCTGCCTTGGCCAGCTTGCCGCTGTGCACCAGCGTCAGCTTCACTTTGGCTCCGGCTTTCACTTTTATTTCCTTCTTATCGAATTGCATGGCGTCAGTACCAGTCAGCGTAATCGCTGTCTGAGCAAAAGCACTCGAAAAAATGCCGCAAAAAACAAACAGAATTGCAGCGACGAATAAGCGGGTCTTGAACATTGGATTAAGAATTAAATTTAGAAACACTTGCGAAATAACACATAGAACACTTAAAAAGCAAAACTATTTTATAGACACCTCTCAAAGGGCAAAGTTTAACCGTACAGCTGTTTTTGCGTGATTATTTTAGGATGTATAAAAGTTCGGGAGTTTACCAGTTCAGCCACCGTGCCGGAACTGCTCCGGCACGCAGCCCTCTTCAGCGCTCGCGGTGAAAATAAAACCGGAGCACAAACTTGTGGTAGGAAGAAAAAGTCCCCAATCCGCCTTCTATGTTGGAATAATGGATACCCGGCTCTATGAAGGGATTGTCTTCAGCTTCTCCGGCGGCTTCCACCGAACGATGATAGGCAAAATAGGGTTCGCTCACATGAAGCAGCTCCATGTCCACGTAGTTGAGCTTCCTGTAAAACCTGGGATAGACAGGGGAAGGCGGCGGGCTGCTCTCAAAGCCGCGCAGGGAAAGCCTGCCTTCGTTGCTGTCCAGCATCTTCCCGTCCCGGTTGTTATCCGACTGCAGCTCGCTCCCCAGCTCCTGCATATAGGTCTGCTCCTGGTAAACGACCCGGTTCCTTTCTATCTGTTCCATCCGGTCGGAAACGTTGGCAAAGGACCTGGCCCGGAAATAGTTCCTGGCTCCTGCCGGATCTTTCCAGGAAAACTTAACCGAGAGCACCGTGTCGGCCGAACCGCCGAAAATGCTGCCGCGTATATAGAGCGTGTCCATGCGGTAGGAAGCGATCTCCACCGCCTGCCCGGGCACGGTTGTCTTTGCCGTTACAGCCCGCTGCCCGTCGCTGACCCTCAGCTCGTACGTATGACCGGGCAGGATGGCAAGGGCGGATGCCGGCGCCGAATACAGGCGACTGACCGGGTCGAACTGCAGCTCCACCGACCGGGTGTCACCGGAAAGCGTCACCCGGGCATTGCGGACCACGTTGTCCCTTTCCTGGTTCTCAGCCTTCTCTATTCCGAATACGGGGACAGACTCCGTAACAATTACATAGAGTACCGTGTCCTGCGGAGAAATATAGGAATGGACCACCAGCCTGGACTCCACCTCCGGAAGCCTGGACCGGGGCACCGTCCCTACAAGCGATTCACAGGAAGAAAACAGCCCGGCCAGGAAGGCCAATACGGGCAGCACCCGTTTTCCTGAGGCTGCAGGCCCGCCTGCAACCGGCTTATTGACGCTGTTCATCAGAATTTGAAGTTGTAGCTGACGGAAGGAATGACCGGGAATATCGAATAACGCTTCAGCACATTCTGGTACTGATCGGTCTGTCCGATCCGCTCGCGGGTAATGTTGTAAAAAAACGGATTTTTGCGGTTATACAAATTGTATGCGCCGATCTCCCAGGTGCGCTCAAAACCGCCTTTTTTCTTTTTGTGAAACTGCACCGAAAGATCGAACCGGTGATACGGCTCGGCCCGGAACGAATTCTTTTCACCGTACTCCCTGGCACGGTAGCCAAACCACTCCACGCCGCCCCGGTAGCCGAACTTGCCCAGGTCGTCCGTCACTCCGTCGTAGGTAGAAAGCGGGACGGTGAGCGCATTGCCCGTACCGTATACCCATACCGCGGAAAGCGTGATTTTCCGGCTGATCTCGTAAATTCCCACTACGGAGATATCATGCCTCCTGTCATAGCGCGGATGAAACATCCTGCCGTTGTTCAGCTCCGGGAATTTCCAGTTCGTCCAGGACAGCGTATAACCTATCCAGCCGGAAAACCGGCCTTCTTTCTTCTGCAGGAGAAGCTCCGCCCCGTACGACCAGCCTTTCCCCGAGGTGATGTTGTCCTCCCAGTTCAATTCACGTGCGTTTTCGCCGTCGATGCTCAGAAAGGACGCGCCTTCTTTGTAGGAAATGATATGGTTCATGTACTTGTAATATCCCTCCAGGCTGAGGGTCAGCCCGGTGCGCTCCAGCTCCCTCGCAAAACCGGCCGCCACCTGCCTGGAATGCTGGGGCGCCACAAGATCGGTGGTAGGCACCCACAAATCGGTCGGGAGGCCCAGGCCCGTATTGGAAAGCATATGCACAAACTGGTTCATTTCGGCATAGGATGTCTTGAAAGACAGGTCGCCCGGCAAGCGGAGCGCCGAAGACCACCGCGGTTCGGGCCGGAAGTAATGCTTCGAAGGAGTACGGAAATAAGCGAGACGAAGGCCGGCATTGATTTTGAGCCGGTCGAAAGGCTGCCAGTTGTCCTCGGCATACAGGGCGGATTCCACCGAATTTACCGGCCTGGCCGTAAAATCAATCGGGTCGTCCGAAAGATCGCCTTTCACCGTCAGCGCGGAAGGCACAAATTTGTGCAGCGTGGCGATCAGGCCGAATTTCACCTCGTGCTGGGGCGAGGGAAAGTAATCAAAATCCGTCTTCAGCGTCCAGTCCCGGATGTTGGAATCATAGATCAGGCTGTACTTGTCCGTAGAAGCGCCCTGGCTGTCAAATTCCTCGGAGTCGCTGTCTACCCGGAAGTTGAACCTGCTGAAAATAAAGGAGGTATTGGAGAAAAGACGCTGGTTATACAGGTGATTCCACCGGAGCGTACCGGTCGCGTTTCCCCAGGCCAGGCCGGCGTTCATCGCTGACCCGGAGGACTTTTCATTGGCGTAAAAACGGTCTCTTCCGAAATAGCCGCTGAGATACAGCTTGTTTCTGTCCCCGAAATCATAATTTACTTTTGCGTTCAGATCATAGAAATAGTATCCCGGCGTCACCTTGCTTTCGTCGTTCCGCTGTGCGTGGGCAATCAGCGGCCTGGCCAGCAGGTCTATGTAGGTACGCCGGCCGGAGACCAGGAACGAGGTCCTGCCTTTCGCGAGGGGTCCTTCCAAAGTCAGGCGGGAAGCCACCAGGCCGATCCCGCCCTCCCCTTTCAGCTTTTCCTTGCTGCCCTCTTTCATATTCATCTCGAGCACAGAAGAAAGCCGGCCGCCATACCGCGCCGGGAAACCGCCCTTCGTCAGCTCCACGCTTTTCAACGCATCGCTGTTGAATATGGAGAAAAAGCCGAAAAGATGGCTCGCATTGTATACCACGGCATCGTCCAGGATCACCAGGTTCTGGTCGGGTCCTCCTCCCCTGACATAAAGCCCCGTCTGTCCTTCGCTCCCCTTCTGCACTCCCGGCATCAGCTGCAATACCCGCAGGACGTCCTTCTCACCGAGAAAGGCCGGGATCTTCCGGAGCTGGGCAATAGGCACCTCCACCTTGCTCATCTGGGGCGCAAAGACCTGCTGGCCTCCTGCCTTCTTCCCCGAAACCGTCACCTCGTCGAGCCGTGCCGACGGAGTAAGCCAGAAATCAGCGGCAATGTCCCTGTTCAGCCTGAATGGCTGTCGTACCGGCTCAAAGCCGATGTAAGAAACTGTCAACGTGACCGTATCGGTTGCGGCAGGCAGGGTCAGCGAATAAAATCCATAGGAGTTGGCCGCCGTGCCGAAGGGTGTTCCCTCCACGTAAACGGTAACTCCGGGGAGTAATTCCCGGGTATCTTTCTCCCGGATAAACCCGCTGATCGTAAACTTGGTCTGGCCCCTGGCCAGGCAAGGCATCAGCCCGCTCAGTAAGAATAGACAGGCGACAAATCTGGCCATATGTAAAACAGTAATCAAAAACGAAAATTAAGGAAAAATCCGGGCGGTTATTTCGCACCGAAGGAGATTTGTTGATACTTTTATGAAAAACGAAACAATTTAACACTGTCATGACTGTTTTGTCGAAGAAGGCGGTATTTTCCGTCGCCCTGTCGCTTTGCCTGTTCTCCGCCGCAGCGCCGGCGCAAAAGAAATCTGCCGGATCCGGCGGGGAGGTCCGATTTAAAAAAACACGGATCACCGGTGAATTTATATCGGAGGGCGTGGCGACCGGCGACGTAAACCGGGACGGTAAAACCGACATCCTTTCAGGTGCCTACTGGTTTGAAGCCCCGCACTGGACAAAGCACGAAATTGATGCTCCACAGGCATTCGACTACAAAAAAGGCTACAGCAATTCTTTCCTGAATTACGCAATGGACGTAAACCAGGACGGCTGGGTCGACTTTATCCGGATCGACCATCCCGGCGAAGCCGCTTACTGGTATGAAAATCCTAAAAACAAGGCGGGACACTGGACCCGGCACCAGATCTGTAATTCGTTGGGCAATGAAAACCCGATCCTGACGGATATGGACGGAGACGGTCGCCCGGATCTGGTCGGCAATGATTCCAAAGCAGGATAAATGATCTGGCTGAAGGCGCCGGAAGCCAGGGGACAGACCCAATGGCAACGCTTTGTAATCAGCACCGACAAAAATATCGCGACGCACAAATATACCCACGGGCTGGGCGTCGCCGATCTGAACGGCGACGGGCACAAGGACGTCCTGGTAAGACAGGGTTGGTGGGAAGCCCCCAAGGCCGGGCCTACCCGGCCCGGATGGACCTTCCACCCGGTAAACTGGGGTGACGAATGTGCGCAGATGCTTGTGTTCGATGTAAACGGGGACGGGCTTGACGACGTCATCACCTCGTCAGCACACAACTACGGCATCTGGTGGCACGAGCAGAAAAAAGGGAGCGACGGCCGACCGGTGTGGACCAGGCATGACATTCACAAGGCGTTCTCGCAGACACATTCGCTGCAGCTGATCGACATAAATAAGGACGGCCACCCGGACCTGGTGACCGGCAAACGTTTTTTTGCACACAACGGGAATGATCCCGGGGAGTTCGAGCCGGCCGTTCTTTTCTGGTTTGAATTTGTACCGGGCAAAAAACCTGCCTGGATCCCCCGGCAGATCGACGACGACTCCGGAATAGGGCTGAATTTCGTAGTAGCCGATATCACCGGCGACAAACGGCCCGACATCGTGGTATCCAATAAAAAGGGAGTGCATTTTTTTGAACAGATCCGGTAAATACCTGCCCGGGTCTGTCCCGGATATCCTGCCGGCCGCCGGGTGAGGCGCTCAGCTTCCGGTCGAGCTGACCTTATCGATCAGGTCGGTAATGACTTCCTGGAAATAGGCCCCGTTATAGGGTCCGAACCAGCTCATGGTAAAGGTCTCGTACTTATCCAGGTCAAAATGCCTGTCATCGGTAATGTAGCCGAGATACCCGCCGTTGAAGCTCGTGACGATCAGGTTAAAGCCCCTGGATTTTGCATACCGGTCCAGCGTCCCGGTCAGCTCTCCCGAAAAATCGCAAGGAAGCCCGATCATCAGCGTCCGCCCGATCCTGAGCACCCTGACGAAGGCGGGATAATCGCCGAATGCCTTTTTAAACACCCAGGGACGAAGCACAAGCTCTTTGCTCAGGCGCGGAGAAGGTTCACGGAGGGGCAGGCTAACCATAAAAGACTGCAATACAGGGTAGTCGCCCTCTTCTTCCACCATTTTCAGGGATGAAAAAGACCGGAGAACGCCGGCTGCTTCATTTTTGAGCTCTTCCTCGTCGTCATCGCCTTCTGCATTGGGCCCCATACTGCCGACGGCTCCCGCCATATACATCGCAAAATCAGCAAACCCACGTTCGAGGGAATCAACCAGCAGACCCGGCCAGTCACGCGAGAGGACCATATTCTGTGAATCGAGCAGGGTGGAGTGCGCCCCGTAAGTTGTCAAAACAGCCGTTTTCCCTTCGGAATTGGTAAACCTGAGCGACCTGACCTCCGCATCAATCCCCCCGGCTTCACCTATGAGCCGGTTGCGGATACCCAGGCTGTCGAGCGCCTCCAGGTAAGCTACCTTCACCGGCTTCAGCTCACCGGCCGCCAGGCGGACTGCCCGGGCAATGGACCGGGCCAGCCTTTCCTCCACTTCCGCGTCGTAGCTGCCCGAAAAGAAAAGGCCCGAAATGCCTTTGCCCCAGCCCCCGATGCTGTTGTGCGAATGCGTGGCGCCGATAAAAAGGTGCCCGGGTGCTATCCCCGTCCCCTCCAGCGCGGATTGCAGCTTATCATTCACTGTAGGAGGAATGATAAGCAGATCTGCCGACACGATCGCTGTGCGGAACGCACCGTTGTCTACCACCACTGCGCGGACATAGACGGAGTCCCGCACGGATTCGTAATGCTTTCCATGCCTGTTTCCGTACCCGGCCATGGGCCCGGGCCTGTCGGGAGTAATGTTGACCTTCGCCCATCCCGCCTTCAGCGTATCGCCCGCGTCGCCCCGGTCGATCTGCAGCGAGGCGATCTCCTGCTTCCAGGCAGTATAATAGGGCATTTGCCGGTATGGCGTTCGGTCCATCAGTGTAATCACGCACATACCGATTACAAATACGAAGCCCACGATGATCGCGAGGATTTTCAACAATATTATAAGGAGTTTCATACAGCCCCTGGCCAGGTTAGGTTTCCGATTGATTCTTTTTACACCGGCAATGCCGGATCCGGCTATTTTGCCTCTACAAAAAATTTCCTTGTCTCAGTAAGCCCCCCGTCGTCCGTCACCTTCAGGACATAAGTGCCGGGAGTCAGCGCAGCGACGGAAAGCACGGTTTGCTGCTGTCCTTCGAAACGGGCGAAAATCACCTGCTTCCCGTCGGCGGCATATACCTCCGCCCGGGCAATGCCGCCGGGGGATTCCAGGTGAAGACGGGATTGCACCGGGTTAGGGAAAAGACGCAGCCTTTCTCCTGCCGCTCCTTCCACCGAAACAATGCGGCTATAGGAAAAGCTGTCATCGTGATCCAACATTTTAAGCCGGTAAAACAAGGGGGCGCCCGTCGGGAGCACCTGATCCAGGTAGGTATAGGTGCTTCTTCCTGCTTTCCCCGCCGTGCGCACCGTGGCCACCGGCATAAATTCGGCGGCAGGGTCTAATGACCGCTGCAGCTCAAAACGGGAGAAATTCTGTTCAGCCTCTGTCTCCCATCTCAAACCGACCAGGTGCGGCTCGCTTCTCCTGGCGCTGAACGACAGGAGCTCTACCGGCAGCGGCGTATTCGCGTCGTACAGGAAGAAGTAGGAAAAACCCGTAAATGTATAGGAAAACACGTATCCTGATGTACCGAACTGGGTAACGACAGGGCTCACCAGCTCCGTATTACCTGTCGTGATACCGTCTACATCCGCAGCCGATGAACGGGCCAGCTTCAGCGAAGACGGGGTCCTCCCCGCCAGCTCAGCCGTGGTGTAGTAAAGTGAAATCCGGTAGCCCGCAACCGACGAATTCTCTGAAGAAACCGCCCTGATTACCTTCGACGACCGCGTACCGGTGCCGAATCCTTTCCAGGTGTTGCCTCCCTGCGCCACCGTCATGTCCACGCAGCCCAGGTCAGCGGTGGTTTGCCCGATCCTTCCCACCAGCCTGTTGCTGCCGGAATAAAAATAGTCATCGGCCCCTGCCACGGTAAACCCTGAGCCGGAACTTCCCTGGACGGTTTCCAGCGGCGTATCGATGGCAGAATTTTCCAGGACAATCACCGGCTTCAACCCGTTAGCATAGTAGTTAAAATTGGTGAATCCCGCGTTGCAGGCTATATTGGTCGTAAAAATCCAGGGAAGCTGCCAGTATTCGGAACCGTCCGGGTACGTGATCCATTGGTCCAGCGCCTGGCTCTCGTCACCTGTCCCGTTGTCATAGCAGATCTCCACACCCAGGTGGCCGCCTGTCCAGAAAAACGGCGTCGAAAAGCTGAAGGTATTCCTGTTGACGACGCTTTGATAGGATGCGGCATAAAACACCTCCGTTCCGCCCGACATTTCATGAAAAGCCGAC
>JBEBSO010000095.1:0-9574 GCA_040394275.1 Telluribacter sp. | reverse complement strand
GTCGAAATTTTCGCGCATGCCAGCGCAGAGGTAAAATACTCCACAGTTCAGAACTGGTACCCTGGTGACAAGGACGGGAAGGGCGGCGTCTACAATTTCGTGACGAAGCGCGGAATCTGCGAAGGCGCCCGTTCCAAGATTTCCTGGACACAGGTAGAAACGGGATCGGCCATTACCTGGAAATATCCTTCCGTGATATTGAAAGGCGACAATTCGATCGGGGAATTCTATTCGGTAGCGGTCACCAACCACATGCAGCAGGCGGATACGGGGACCAAAATGATCCATATCGGCAGCAATACAAAGAGCAGGATCGTTTCCAAGGGGATCTCGGCCGGCAGGAGCCAGAATTCCTACCGGGGACTGGTGGAGGTCTTCAAGCGCTCACAGAATGCCCGGAACTTTTCGCAGTGCGATTCCCTGCTCCTGGGGGATAAATGCGGTGCGCATACTTTTCCCTACATCGAGGTGAGCAACCCGACGGCTACGGTCGAGCACGAAGCCACTACCTCCAAAATCGGTGAAGACATCCTTTTTTACTGCAATCAACGGGGGATCCCTACCGAGCAGGCAGTGGCGCTGATCATTAACGGTTATGCCAAGGAGGTTTTGAACCAGCTTCCGATGGAGTTTGCTGTCGAGGCCCAGAAGCTTCTGGAAATCAGTCTTGAGGGGAGTGTAGGGTGATATAGAGGCAATTAATTTTTCCTTAGATTTGATTAAAGCCTTTGACATTTTCAAGGGCTTTTTGTTTTTTGTATATTCTGCAATTTCCTGCAATTGCTACTTCATATTATATTTTATTATTCATTAAACTACTTTACCCGGTAAACCGACTTTATATATGAATCATGTCCCCCACCTTATAACTGACCTGGCCCTGATCCTGGGGGCGGCGGGTGTCACGACTATAATTTTTAAATGGCTGAAGCAGCCGCTTGTGCTGGGATATATCCTGGCGGGCCTCCTGGTCGGGCCCAGCGTTACGGCTTTTCCCACTGTGCTGGACAATGAATCAATAGACATATGGGCGCATATCGGCGTTATTTTTCTTCTGTTTGGTCTGGGGCTCGAGTTTAGCTTCAAGAAGCTGATGCGGGTAGGAGGTGCCGCTTCCATCACCGCATTCGTAGAGATCATCGTAGTGGTGGTGGCAGGGTATTACCTGGGCAAGCTCATGAACTGGAGCACCATGGACAGCATATTCCTCGGCGGATTGCTGGCCAGCTCATCGACGACTATTATCATCCGTGCGTTCGACGAACTGGGAGTAAAGTCCAAAAAGTTTGCGCGTATCGTGTTTGGCGTGCTGGTAGTGGAGGACATTGTCGTCATCCTGCTGATGGTGTTGCTGTCGACGATGGCGGTAAGTAAAGAGTTCGAAGGTGAGCAGCTCGCTTTTACGGTGCTGAAATTGTTGTTTTTCCTGGTGCTGTGGTTTATCATGGGGATTTTCCTGCTGCCGTCGATTCTCAAGAAGCTGAAAAATCACCTGGATGACGAGATGCTGCTGGTGGTGTCGATCGCCCTGTGCCTTTTTATGGTGACCGTAGCGACTACCGTAGGGTTTTCAGCTGAGCTGGGTGCCTTTATCATGGGATCCATCTTTGCGGAAACTACCGCAGCGGAAAAGATAGAGCACATCATGAAACCGGTCAAGGACCTGTTTGGCGCCATCTTTTTTGTATCGGTCGGTATGATGATTGATCTCAATACCATCTGGGAGTACAGGGTGCCGGTCCTGCTGGTGTCGCTGCTTACCATTTTCGGAAAGCTGTTCAGCACGTCGTTCGGCGCTTTGCTCTCCGGTCAGCCGCTCAAGCAGTCGGTCCAGGTGGGGATGAGTATGGCCCAGATCGGGGAATTTGCATTTATTATTGCTACGTTGGGGATTACGCTGGGGGTGACCAGCGATTTCCTGTTCCCGGTAGCGGTAGGGGCGTCGGCCATCACCACGTTTACTACGCCGTACATGATCAAATTTTCCGAGCCGTTTTATAACCTGCTTGTCCGCATATTGCCCCGGCGGCTGCTGCAGATCATCGACAAGTACTCGGCCAGCTCTCAGAATATAGAAGCGACTACGGAGTGGAAGACGGCGCTCAGGTCCTACATGACGATCATCGCCACCAACAGCGTGATCATATTTGCCGTCGAGATATTTTCGGTCAATTTTGTGCTGCCCTGGCTGAAGGAGAATTTTGAATATACCACCGCAACCTCGGTAGGGCTGGTGGTGATTACCCTGCTGGTATCGTCGCCTTTCCTCTGGGCGCTGGTCATGAAAAAGCCCAACAATACGGCCTACAAAGAGCTTTGGGTAAACAACAAGTTTAACCGCGGGCCTCTTCTGGCTATCGAGGTGCTGCGCCTGATCGTGGGGGTAGGGCTGATCGGTTACCTGCTCGACCGGGTTTTCTCGGGAACGGTCTCCATCCTTATTATTATCCCGGTCGTGATGCTGGTGCTCTATATGTTCTCCAAGCGGATCCAGTTCTTTTACCAGCGGATCGAATCACGGTTCATTACCAACCTCCACATCCGGGAAACCGCCGAGCAAAAGGCGAATGCCACCTACGGCCTGTCTCCCTGGGATGCGCACATTACGGAGTTCAAGGTGCATCCGCTTGCCCCGTTTATCAACATTTCGCTGAAGGATCTCGCCTGGCGGGAGCAGTACGGCATTAACATCGCGCTGATCAAAAGAGGGGAAAAGCTGATTTATGCGCCGGGCCGTAATGAGGTTCTTCTTCCGTATGACCGGATCAGCGTGATCGGTACGGATGAGCAGCTCCAGCATTTCAAGCCGGTCGTGGAAAGCCATGAGGAGGTGCCTGTGCAGGACAAGGAAGAAAATGTGATCAGCCTCCAGAAGATTTTCGTGGATGAGCATACAAAGCTGAAAGGACTAAGGATCGACCAGTCGGGGATCCGGGAAAAGACCAACGGGTTGGTCGTGGGTATCGAAAGAGGTGGGGAGCGCATCCTGAATCCCGGGTCGTCCGAGGTGCTGCAATGGGAGGACATCGTCTGGATCGTAGGAGACAGGCGGAAGATTCTCCAGCTTGCCAAGAGTGAATAGGCGGTAATTGTGAGACATCCGGCTATAAGGAAAGCCTGCCCTGCAGCCCGCCGGTGTGGACGGCTACGATGCTTTCGCCCGGTCTGAAAGCATTCCGGCTGATCAGGTCGTACAGTCCCATGAGCATTTTTGCGGTATACACCTGCTCCAGCGGGACCCCATGCCGGTCTTCAAAATCCCTGAGAAACTGCAGCAGCTGAGGCGTATGCTTTGCGTACCCGCCGAAATGATAGCCTGTTTCCAGTCGCAGGTGACTGCTGGGAAACGAATACCCGGTGAGGGAGCTGATTTCTTCTTCCAGGAACTGCCCGTTTTTCAGCACGGGAAAAGCAAGCAGCCTGCTGCCGGTGGACAGGATGCCCGCGGCAGTACCGCCGGTACCGGCGGCGACGGCGAAGTAACCCGGGGGACTGTCCGATTGCGCACGGATTTCATACACCATTTCGGCTACACCGGGAAGGGCAAGCGGGTTGCTTCCGCCCTCCGGGATTACAAATGCTCCTGTTTCTTCTATGATTTTACGGATTCCCGGAGCCTGGTCTTTCAGCCGGTAGGCTTCGCGGGTAACGAACTCCAGCTGCATTCCCGCCCGGTGGCAGAAAGTAAGGGTAGGAGAAGCGCTTTCCGTAAGCTCATGTCCTCTCACGATCCCGACCGCCCTGAAGCCGCATTGCTTCGCTGCTGCAGCGACCGCGTACAGATGGTTGGAAAAGGCGCCGCCGAAGGTCAGCAGCGTACCGGCCCGCTGACGCACCGCCTCCCCGATATTGTATTTCAGCTTTCTCCACTTGTTGCCGGAGATATCCGGATGGATGAGGTCGTCCCGTTTGAGCCACAGGGTGATACCGGCCCGGCGGGTGACGTTGTCGTCGATGCGCTGAAGCGGGGTGACCGGCTGCTCCGGTAAACGGGTGCCCATAGGTAAGGTCAGTCAGGACGGATATTCGATGTGTGCGCCGGTTTCCCGGTGCGACTTCGGTTCCCAAAGGCGCTTCCATCCCTCCTGCAGGAAACCAAGGCCAGAGCCGAAAAGCTGGATGAAGGAGGCGATCAGGCTTAGAAATGCCATCTTTACATGACCTGACTTTCTGAAGGCATCTCCCAGTACAAGCACTGAAAACAACAGCAGCAGGGTGCATCCTGCATAGAACAGGGGCCTTGCGAAGAAATAGAGAAAGGGCAGGGAAATCACCCCGGACAGAAAAAGAAGGGGAAAAAAATGGACTGCCTTCAGCTCCTCCGGGTAGAAACGGGCAATGTTGATGCGTGCCCGGCCGAAAAATTTCAGCTGCCTGAAAAACTGCCTGAAGCTGGTACGGCGCTTGTGGTAGATGAAGGCTTCCGGGAGGAGCGCAGACCTGAAACCCATCCGTAAAGCCGTGATGCTCAGGATGATGTCCTCGCCCATCCGGCTGATGCGGAACCCGCCCGTTTTTTCCCAGACTTCGCGTGCCAGGCCCATATTGAAGCTCCTGGGATGAAAGGTGCCGCCCAGGTTGCTTTTTTTACCCCGTATACCCCCGGTAGTAAAAACGGAGGTCATCGCGTAGCTGATCGCTTTCTGAACGGGTGTAAAGCCGGGATGGTCGGTGTCGGGGCCTCCGTAAAGGTCAAGCTTCAGGGTCTGCAGGTTCCGGTCGACCACAGACAGGTAGCCCGGCTCGACCAGCGCATCGGAATCCAGCAGGATGAAGAAGTCGCCTGACGCCCGCTCGAATCCATAGTTCCGGGCATAGCCCTGGCCGCCGTTTTCCTTGTAGTAGTAGCTGATATTCAGCCGGTCCTGAAACAGGCGGACCACTTCTTCCGAGCGGATCCCGGAGCCGTCTTCCACCACGATCACTTCAAAGTCCCGGTAACTTTGCCCCGACAGGCTTTGCAGGAGCTCTTTCAGCTCATCGGGGCGGTTGTAGACAGGTATGATGATCGAATACCGGGGCATTGCGCTTACATTTTACCCGAAATTTCGGACAGGGCGGCTTCGTTTGCTTCGAGGATGTCCCGGATATCCTGCTCCCCGAGCGCAACCGAGAAGAACAGGCTTTCGAACTGGGAGGGCGCCAGGTAGATGCCGCGGTTGAGCATGGCATGAAAATATTTTCCGAACAGGGGCAGGTCGGATGTTTTCGCACCTGAAAAATCGTAAACCGGCCGGTCCGTGAAGAAAAGAGTGAGCATGGAGCCCAGGTGGTTGATCGTATAGTTTAACCCGAGCCTGGACAGGGTTTCCCGGTATCCCGCGGCAAGCTGGTCTCCGATGGCGTCGAGCCTGCTGTATACGGAGGGATGCTCATTCAGGTATTCCAGCATGGCCAGCCCGGCAGACATAGCGATGGGGTTTCCCGAAAGCGTACCGGCCTGGTACACGGGGCCTTGCGGGGAGACGTAATCCATGATTTCCTTCCGCCCGCCATAGGCGCCCACGGGCATGCCGCCGCCGATGATTTTCCCCAGGGTGGTCAGGTCGGGCAAAACCCCGAATCTTTCCTGCGCTCCTCCCCTGGACAGCCTGAACCCGGTCATTACCTCGTCGAAAATCAGCAGGATTCCTTCCCGGGAACAAAGCGCCCGCAATCCCTCCAGGAAGCCGGCTGCAGGCAGCACACATCCCATATTTCCTGCCACGGGCTCAATAATAACGGCGGCAACCTGGTCTTTATTGGCTTCTGCCAGCCGGCGTACTGCCTCAAGATCATTATAAGGGGCGGTCAGTGTATCCCCGGCGGTGCCGCGGGTCACTCCCGGGCTGTCCGGGCTTCCGAATGTTACGGCCCCGCTTCCCGCAGCAATCAGGAAGCTGTCTCCGTGCCCGTGATAGCAGCCCTCGAATTTGATGATCTTATCCCTGCCCGTATATCCCCTGGCGAGCCGGATGGCTGACATCGTCGCTTCCGTGCCGGAATTGACCATCCTGATCTTCTCGATAGACGGGACCATATCGGTGATCAATTCGGCAATGAGTACCTCCTTGCGGGTCGGGGCGCCGAATGAGAATGAATTTTTGACGGCATCATACACCGCTTTCTCTATCAGCTCGTGCGCATGGCCCAATACCATCGGCCCCCAGGAATTGATAAGCTCTATGTACCGGTTGTCGTCCTCATCAAAAACGTAAGGCCCCCTGGCGGACCTGATGAAGACCGGCGTGCCGCCTACCGCTTTAAATGCCCTGACAGGTGAGTTGACGCCACCCGGGATATAGTGACGCGCTTTTTCGAATAGTTGCTTGCTGGTATTGAAATTCATAGGTGTAGCCCGGTGCCGGGACGGTATAATGAATGTATTCGCCGGCTTCAGCCTGAAGCCTGTTCAGTACCTGACCCATTCCCCGTCGTATTTGAGGATGGCGTTCAGCTGATTATCTCTCGAATTGGTGAAATCAAACCCGGCCAGCAGAAGCTCGTCCTCCGCATAGCGACGCAGGGTCACCCCCATGACGGGGTCCCGGCCGTATTTGATCATCATGCGGATGAAGAAGATCAGGTGGTCGTAGCCCTGGACCGCATATATAGAAGGCAGCGTGTTGGACGCCGTCCAGTACCGCAGCTGAAAGTCGACCACGCTCGCTTTGTGAAGATCCAGGTCTTCCGATTCGATAAGGTACAGGCGTTTGCCGTAATGCGAAGGTTTGGCCCGGTGAAAGTCGAAGCTGATCGACGTAGCGATGACCGGTATGTCGGAGAGGTGGCGTTCGGATAGCCCGGACATCAGCGACGGGCCGGACCTGGGATCCGACGAAAACAGGACAATGTGTGTAGGCTTTCCCGCAGGCGCGGCGACCGGGATCCTGGCAGACAGCGTGTCAGTTATGTTATTAAACCTGACTTTATCGATGACCCGGCCGCCCTTTTGCACCAGCTCCGTTTCGTATATGGCGGCCATCAGCGAGTCTTTGGAGGTATTCCCGTAGAATATCAGGGCGGACGGGTTGGGAGAAAGATCCCGGGCTACCTGCAGCACCTGCTTCATCTGCGTCTCCACCGAGGGGTGCGTGAGGAAAAGGTAGCGGGTCCCTTCCAGCAGGCTCCCGTCGGTAGACAGCGGGTTGACCATCAGGATTTTATTTTTTTCGGAGAAGCGCCTGGCCACCTCGATGGATTTCGGGTACAACGGACCGATGATCAGGTCTGACTGCTGGAAAACAGGGTTCCTGGTCAGGTCGCTCATCAGGTCTTCTTCATTGCTCACATCATAGGCGCGCAGGTTCAGCTTGACGCCTTCCGACTGCAGCCGAGCGGCGGCGATCTGCGCTCCCTGGTAATAATCGTAGGCGAACTGGTTGGAGCGGGACCGGTTGGCCGCTGAAAACTCCTGCAGCCTGAAAGGCAGGAGCAGCGACACGGAGATCCCGTCTTTTTCAGGGTCTTTCTTCGTTGCCTCGGCGGCGGTCTCCCGCGCTTTGCGCGAATTGTCCGGCGCCTGTTGCCCGATGTCGAATCTCCTGGCCAGCGTAGCTGCCAGCTCTGCGTCCGCTTCGTTCGGCGATGAGGACCGGCTAATCAGCAGGACGAGGCACTCGGCGACGATCCTGTCCTGGGGGTATTGCTTCTGCAGCTTTTTCAGCTCGTCGGGGTTCGTGATTTTGCTCACGAATTGCTGCTTGAGCCCCTCGATATCCCTGGTAAAGGATTTTGAACCGACCTTGTTGAGAAATTCGACGCCCTTCAGCGTATACCCGGCAGCCAGGTTGTTGGCGCCCATCAGGTAATTGACATCGTCTTTTTTCCAGGAGGGGTAGCGGTTCTGAAGCTGTTTCAGCATGCTGACGCTTTCGTTGTACTTTTTGAGATGAAAGCAGGAGAGCGCGTAATAGTAGTGGGCGTACGGGCTGTATTCCGGGTCTGCGTCTTCCCGGGTGAGCGGCGCGAGGATTTTTACCGCCTGTTCGTACCGCCGGCTTTTAAAGCTTTCTGTCCCCTGCTGGTATACATCCGCCGCAGGTGCAGGCTTCCTGACCTGTGCAACGGAGACCCCTTGCAGCAGGATCATACACATCGACAATAAAAGGCTCAATCGGTACATACCTGACTGGAAGTTATTTTTTCTTCTGGCGTTTGTCGAGCTCCTCCTGTTTTTTTCGTGCTTCTTCAGCTGCCTGAAGGGACTTTTCCAGGTATTTCTGGAACTTCGATTGCTGCTTGGGCTTGTCGGCATTCCGCTTCTTATTTTCCTCCAGGACCTTGCGTATTTTGTCCTCGTCAACGAAGCGGCGTATGATCAGCTGCTGTGCGATGGTGACAATGTTGGAGACAAAATAGTAGAAGGTCAGACCGGCAGGGAAGGAGTTCAGCACGAACATGAACATCACCGGCATGATGTAGCTCATCATCTTCATGTTGACAGGTCCCGGCTGCGTCGGCGTCATCTGGTTGTTGTAGTAGGCGTAAGCCACGCTGGACAGGGTCATGAACAACGTAAAGAGGCTGACGTGGCTGCCGTAAAAAGGTATTGTAAAGGGCAGCTTGATGAACGAGTCGTAGGTGGAGAGGTCTTTGGCCCAGAGAAAGGGCTGCTGTCTCAGCTCTATGAGGTTGGGGAACAGGAAGAACAGTGAGAGCAGGATGGGCATGGTGGCGAGCACGGGAATACATCCGCTGAACGGGCTTACGCCTACTTCCTGGTACAGCTTCATCTGGTCCTGCTGCTGCTTGCTCATGTCGTCCGGGTTCTTCTTCTTGATCTCTTCAAGCTCGGGGGCAAGCAGCCGCATTTTGGCCATGCTGATATAGGATTTGTAGGTCAGCGGGGTCAGCAGCAGCTTGATGATGACCACCAGCAGGATAATCAGGAGCCCGTAGTTGGAAATGAATTGCTCGAGAAGATTGAACAGGGGGACCAGGACAAACTTGTTGACCGGCTTCAGGAAGGCATAGCCAAGGTAGACGTTCTCGTCGAAATTTTCCGCTTTTACCTTTTTGACGAGGTGATAGTCGTTGGGACCGAAAAAGTACCGGAAGGCGGCATTGCCCTGCTGGATGGCGGTCACGGGAACCGACGTGCTGACCTCCATGGTTTTTACGATCTGCTCGTCGGTCAGGTCGGGGCGTGCGCGCAGCGAAGTATTGACGAGCGGTGTTTTTCCAGCTATAAGCCCCGCCAGGAAGTATTTTTGCTTCAGCGTAAACCATTTTACCGGCTTGTCCACTTTTTCGTCTATGTCGCTGCCTACGCTGGGGCTGTTGAATTCATCCGTCTGGTAATTGATCGTCACAGACTTGCGGTTTTCCGCGATGTCGTTTTCCAGCTGGAGGAAATCATTCTTCCAGTAGTACGAAAGGGACTGGTCGGAGAGGCCTACCCCGTTGGTTTTAATCTGGTAGTCGATGAGGTAGCCCGTGCCGTGCACCACGTAAGTCTGCTCCACGTATTGGTCGCCGGCGAGATCGAGCCGGAAGCGCACGACGGAAGAGTCGTTTGGGGGCCGTTTTGCGGCTTCGGGGGAGGGATGAAAGTAAAGGTAGCGGGTGTTAATGTTTAACTTTTTGGTGGGGA
>JBEBSO010000094.1:0-9763 GCA_040394275.1 Telluribacter sp. | reverse complement strand
AGAAACACCCCGGGGTGTTAAATCCGCGACCTGGATTTTATGTGTAGTGCAGCCCCTGTCCGTCACTATGTTTCAAATTGATCTGAAGAACAGGAATGTGCTGATAACGGGCGTAACCGACGGTATCGGCCGCGGAATTGCACGCCAGATGGCGCGTGCCGGAGCCAATGTATGCGGCTGCGCGCCTGCCGATGCCGACGACGGGCTGATGGAGGAGATCGGGACGCCGGGAGCCGAAGGACTGTATGTAAAATTTGACGTAACACAGAAGGATGACCTGCAAAGGCTGGTGGAGACCACGCTGAAGGCATTCGGGAGTATTGACATCCTGGTCTCCAACGCGGGCCGCAATGTTTTTGCCGGTGCGGAAAGCTGTAGCGACGAAAGCTGGCAGCAAAACATCGACCTCAACCTGAAAGCGCATTGGAAGCTGGCGAAGTTGTGCCGGCCCCACCTCCGGAAAAACGGGGGTGTGATCATCATCGTGACCTCAAACCACGCGTTCAGCACCATACCCGGCTGTTTTCCCTACAATACGGTCAAGACAGCGCTTACCGGGCTTGTGCGCAGTTTGGCCATAGAGTGGGGGCCGGAGATCAGGACGATCGGCATAGCCCCCGGATTTATTGATACGCCGGGTAACCAGAAGTGGTTTGACGCTTTCCCCGACCCGGCCGCAGAGCGGGAGCGAACCATCCGTCTGCACCCGGTCAGGAGGCTCGGGACTGTGGACGAAATCGGCGGCTGGTGCAGAACCCGGACTGGAATTGATCATATCTTAAAAAAATGACGATGAAGTTAAAACATTATATCGTATTGCTGGGGGCGTTTTTGATGGCCTCCTGTGACAGGGGAATCCTGGTGCATGAACCGGCCGGGTTTGAGGTGACCACCGAACGTACTACTTACAGCGTCGGCGAGGAGATCACCTTCCGGTTGAAGGGAGGCGATGCGCAGCGGATTTCATTTTATTCCGGTGAGGCGCTGCGTGACTACGAGTTCCGGAGCGGTCGGGTGGTCGATGTGAGCGGCGCCGGGGCAACGATGGCCTTTACCAGCAGCGTGCAGGTGGGTACCCAGGCCAACCAGCTGGCAGTGCTGGCTTCCACGGACTACAAGGGTGACGATAGCTTCGCCAGCGTGAAGGCCGCGACCTGGACCGATATTACAGACCGGTTTGCCTTAGGGACCACCACTGCATTCCTGGCTTCCGGAACAAAAGATATTTCCGACCTGGTGGTTCCCGGAAAGCCCGTTTATATCGCCTTTAAGTATGTGACAAAGCCACAGGCGAATAACGGGCTGGCCCGGCAGTGGTTTATCCAGGGGTTTGACATCACCAGTAAAAAAGTGCTGGATGCCTCCTTTCCCCGGAATCTGGCCAACCAGGAAAATGCAGGTTTCAGGATCATTGATGAGTTGAAAGAGCACGCTCCTGCCCGGGCGCTTGTCACTGCCACGCGGGTAACCCTTTACGGAAATGAATACCTGCATGCAGGACTGCCGAGATTTGACCCGGAGAATCCGACATATAATCCGGATAACCCTTTCAACCCGGCAAGTCCGTACAACGATCCCCTGAGTGAACATTGGGCGATCAGCAAACCCATTTATGCGGAAGAGATTGACCTGGGTCCTGACCTGTCTGTTTCGATTAAGAGCCCGCTGGGCCCCACCCTGGAAGAATACGCATACACGTATACGAGCCCCGGGACCTACCGGGCCGTTTTTATCGTATCCAACAATTCTATTGACCATGTGAAAAGCGTGAAGAAAGAGGTCACCCTTACCATCACTCCTTAGCAGGTAAACCAAAGGAAAATGTATCTGAAAGATAGAAAGGGGATCCGGGGCGTGGCGGCGTTTTTGCTATGGATGTCTGTACAGGCGTGCCCGTTATTTTTGCCGGCGCAAGCCGGGTTGTTCCCCGGACCCGCCGGGATACCGGCCGGTGAATTTGAGAAAATCCGGCGGGTGCCGGTACCGGAACGTCCTTTTCTGTTTGTCAACAGGGAAGAGATTGCACTTGCCCGCAAGCGTGCCGAAACGGAAGCCTGGGCCAAAGACCTGAAAAGCAGCTACCTTAAAATAGCGGACACCTGGATCGATCGGGATTATGATTTCATAAAAAAGGTCATTCCCCCGCAGGGGTCTATATACACGTACGGTGCCGGATTGAATCTTGACCCGGTAGATCAAAAGAAAATGATATGGAAGGGCTGGGAGGACCCGCGCCATGTGAAAGCGGCTAACGGCGCCGTTTATCCCAATGCAGCGCATCCCGACGACGGGTCCGGATGGACGGATCCGGAAAGCAAAAAGAAATACTATTTTATGGCGCTTGCCAATGGCATGACCGTCAATCAGCTGGAGACGTCGGATTTGCCCGCCCTGGTAAACGCCTACCTGCTTACCGGTAAGGAAGT
This sequence comes from Telluribacter sp., assembly GCA_040394275.1. GTDB lineage: Bacteria > Bacteroidota > Bacteroidia > Cytophagales > Spirosomataceae > JBEBSO01. The sequence continues at coordinate 7,337 of JBEBSO010000094.1, read as the reverse complement.
ATATGCCGAACGCGCTTTATGGATACTTGACGCGATAGCGACGATTTATCCCCGGGCATATGAAGGTCCTATTGACTATCCTCACCTGGCACCCGGTAAAGTGGATGGGGGGCGTCTGCAGCAGCCGTATTACCAGGCAGCAAAGGCGCTGACCAGGTACGGGTATTTTACGGAGGTGCTTTCGATGAGCGCCCATGCGTCGAAACCCTCCCTTTCCAATGGCGGTTATACGATGCTGCGCAATATCGAGCTGAACATGCTGATGAACGGGGCCGACTATTGCCTGCGGATGGCCCGGGCGGGACGCGGGGCCAGCTACGAATTAAACAACGGCAATATTGACTACAACCGGGCGCCGCTGCTGGTGGGTGCTTTGCTGGGTGTGCCGGAGTGGGTGGAATGGGCGCTGAACGGCCCGCTGGGCTTTCGCTATGTGCTGAGTAATACGATTGATATCAACGGCCGGTATTTTGAATCCAGCCCCATTTATGCCAGTCATACCCGGGACCTGCTGCTGTCAACCGCATATTTCCTCAGGCGGATGCGGCTGCCGGCCTATCCAAATGGTTATGAAGCGTTTGATGACGCCCGGTTTGCACAGTTTGCGCTGGATTTTTTCACGGGCATACAGGTGGCAGGTCGCCTGCCTCTTTTCGGGGATTCGCGTACCGACCTTACCATACAGGACGATGGGCGCATTTTTGACGGCAATACCTTGTTGGCTGCCCACCAGTTTTATCGCTATAGTACAAATAAAGAGCTGCGCGATGCAGCCTTGCAGCGGGGAGCGCAGATGCTGCGGGACATGCCTGCCGGTTATCAGCCCGGGGAGGATTACCTGCTTCGCATGCAGGGCTGGGAGGAGTTTATCCGTCAGGCGCGTAGTACAGCGGTACGACCGCCTGCGGGCATAGGCAGTACGTTGCTGTTTGACTATGGTACACTGATTCTGCGTTCGGGTGAAAGGGAGAAGGAGCGTGCGGCGCTGGTTCGTTTCGGCCCGACCCTCACCCACGGCCAGGCAGACGAGCTGGGATTGGGTTTCTATGCAAAAGGGCGGGAATTTTCCGCCGATCCGGGCCACTACGGCGCGCACCTTCGTTTAGGTTATACAAAGACGACGGTGGCGCATAACGCCCTGGTGGTAAACCGGACGAACCAGCTGAAGAAGCCGTCTCCGGGAGGTGATCTGCAGACTTGGACGGACGGGCAAATCGTGCGTTCGGCGGCAATAAATGACCCGCAGGTTTATTCGGAGCAGGGGGTTAAGGTCTACAAACGCCGCGTGGCGCTGATAGACCTTTCGGACGATGACAGCTACATTGTGGATAATTTCTGGGCACAGGGCGGGATGGATTATGACTATAGCCTTCACGGGGTTATGAATGGAAAACTGAAGGTGGTCAATACCGGCAGCACGATCCTGAAAGCGACCCGCGGCGGGTCTGTATTAAGCGAGGATATAGATCATGCTGCAAAAACTGATCTCAATTACAGGGTTACCAGTTATCCGGATAAGGAATACTACTTTGCGCCGCCGGGTGCAGGCTATGGCTTTCTTTCCCAACCGGCTTTTTACAGGATAAATGGCCCGGTACAATTAAACTGGTCAGCTACCGATCAGACGGGGCACCAGATGCATGTTTTCCATTTTGCCCCTCCTTCGGCGGAACTCATTACGGCGGAATCGCCGAAGGCCGCAGGGTTGGACGCAACTTATGCGCTGTCACGCGTCCGTCTTCCGGCTACGGAAATGGTGCGGTTTACTTCGGTGATCCAGCCGACGGCAGGCGAAAGTAAGCTGAAGGAAGTGCATCAGCTGCGGCCGTTGGATGGCTCCCGGTCTGCGTTTGGGTTGCGTCTTATCCCCTCATCGCCTGGCGGGAGGGATGTGCGTGAGCACGTGTATATCGCCTCAGACAAGCCAACAGGAACAGTTTCTTTTGATGGAGGTATCTCTTTCGCCGGCGAAGAAGGCTTTTTGGGTCTGGACGCATCCGGCAAAGTGATATCGGTATCCCTGACCGGGGAAGGCCGTATCGGCAAGGGCAATTTCGGCTTTGAGCTTGAGCGGCTGTTTACAGGTCCGCTGAAAATTGTCCAGGTGAAAAGCCAGCCGCTGCGTATCCTGGTGGACGCCCCGGAAGCGCAGGCCCGGCAGCTTGCGGGGAGTGCCCTGCGGCTGAACAAACCTTCGCTGTCCCGGCCTTTCGTATTGCGGGTGATCAAAAGCGAAAGTGCGGGTCGGCAGACCTGGCTCACGCTGGATGCTTCGTCCAATGTGCAGGCGATCGGAACGGTGAAGAGTTACGATCCGGGGACAAAAAGCCTGGCTACCGAAGCGCAGTTTCCCCGGACACGTCCCTATCAGTATACCTATGATGACGAAACCGGTATGCCTCGTTCAGATATCCTGGTTGACTACAATGGAGGGTATAACGGTTTCTGGGTAGTCACGACCGACCCGTCGGGGAAGGAGAGGTACGCCGGGATTAAAAATATGCTTGAAAAACGCACCAAGGTCCTATTGCATGATCCGGTGTCGCCTGTTTTTTTCGCCGGTCAGCCGTTTGAGATACGGCTTTTGGCACCGGGGGATGAGCTGGAGATACCTGTATGGGGGGAAGCGAAGCGTGGTCCGGACGGCAAATGGAAGATCAGTGGCCCGGGCCGGGGAGCAATAAAGGAATAATTATTGAATCAAGGGACAATTAAATATTAAGCAGTGTTATGACGCCTCTCCTATTTCTTGCGTTATCACTCGTACAAACTGCAGCTCCTGCCGATACCTTTGAAAAAGCGGCCAGTGAATTTAAAGAGATTCAACGGGTGCCGGTTCCGGAACGTCCCTTTCTCTTTGTCAATAGAGAGGAAATAGCCCTCGCCCGCAAGCGCGCAGAAACCGAAAATTGGGCGAAGCAACTGAAAGCGCAATACCTTAAAACAGCCGATAAATGGGTTGGTCGTGATTACCAATTTGTAAAAAAGGTCATTCCTCCGAAGGGGTCACTGTTTATTTATGGATACGGGCTGGACCTGGATCCGGTAGCGCACAAGAAGATGAACTGGCGGGGCTGGGAGGATCCGCGGCATGTGGCGGCGGCGGACGGAACGGTGTATCCGAACGACAGCCACCCGGACGACGGCATGGGCTGGCTGGACCCCAGAACCAACACCCGCTATTATTTTACAGCCCTTGCCAACGGGAGGACGATCCGGGAGCTGGAGCGGGTGGAGTTACCGGCGCTGGTGAATGCATACCTGCTGACAGGCCATGAGCCCTACGCAGAGCGGGCGTTGTGGCTGTTGGATGCGATCGCCGCTATTTATCCCCGGGCGTATGAAGGGCCTATAGACTATCCCCACCTGGCTCCCGGCAAACCGGATGGCGGGCGTTTGGACCGGCCGTATTACCAGGCAGCCCGGGCCATGATGAATTACGGCTTCTTTGCAGAGGCACTGTCGATGAGCGTGCACGCAGGCAAGCCTTCCCGTTCGGTCGGGGGGTATACGATGCTGAAGAATATCGAGCTGAACCTGTTGATGAACGGTGCGGACTATTGCCTGCGAATGGCCAAATCGGGTACAGGTGCCAGTTTTGAGTTGAACAACGGCAACATCGACTATAACCGGGCCCCGCTGCTGGTCGGTGCGCTGCTGGGCGTTCCGGAATGGGTGGATTGGGCGCTGAACGGTCCGTTGGGCTTCCGAAATGCGCTGAGCAATACGATTGATATCAACGGCCGGTATTTTGAAACCGGTACGCTCTATGCCAGCGATACCCGCGGTCTGCTGTTTTCCACTGCCCGTTTCCTGAAACGGATGCGGCTGCCGGCCTACCCGAACGGGTACCCGGCGTATGATGATGCCCGCTTTGCGCTGTTTGCCCTCGATTTTTTTACCGGTATCCAGGTAGCAGGGCGTTTGCCCTTGTTTGGCGATGCCGGTCCGGATGTAGCCGTCAGTAAGGATGGCCGGGCTTTTGAAAGAGGGACACTGATGGCGGCCCACGAATTTTACCAGTTTACGAAAAAAAAGGAAGTGCGAGATGCGGCGCTGCAGGCCGGGGCAAGGATGCTGCAGGACATGCCGGATGACTTTTCGCTGGGCGAACGGGATCTGTTTCGCAGCAAAGACTGGGAGGCGTTCGTACAGGAGGCGCACCGGCAGAATGTCGCCGCTTCCGAACGACGGAGTTCGCTGTTCTTTGATTATGGTACCCTGATCCTCCGGTCGGGGCAGAAGGAGAACGAACGGGCTGCGCTGGTGCGGTTCGGACCGACGCTGAACCATGGCCAGGCCGACGAGCTGGGACTGGCGTTTTATGCGAAAGGGCGCGAGTTTTCCTTTGATCCCGGTTATTACAATCACCATTTCCGCTTTGGTTTTACGGCAACAACGGTTGCGCACAATGTGCTGGTCGTCAATAAGAGAAACCAGCTGCGGGTGCCGTCTCCCGGTGCAGACCTTCAGACATGGACGGACGGGAAGGTACTGCGTTCGGCTGCCCTGGATAACCCGCAGGCGTATGCCTACGAAGGGGTGAAGGAATACAGGCGGCGTGTGGCCCTGATCGATGTATCGGAGGAGGAGAGCTACCTGGTGGATAACTTCTGGGCGCGGGGTGGTACCGAGTATGATTACAGCCTGCATGGTATTCAGAAAGCAGATTTTCAGCTGCTTCCGGGTTCCCGGGCGACGCTGCAGAGCAGCCGGGGCGGTTCCGTGCTGAGCGAAACGGTGGATTACGCGGCCGGGCTGGATCCCAACGGGCAGGTCCGGTCCCTGGCGGACAAGCCTTTTTACTATGCGCCTCCGGGGGCCGGCTACGGTTTTTTAAGCCGTCCCTCCTATTATGCGCTGGACGGGCCTGCACGCCTGTTGTGGTCGGCCGCCGACGGTACCGGTCACCGGATGTATGTGTCGCATTTTGCCCCGTCGTCTGCCCGGCTTATTACGGCAGCCAGCCCGGCGCTGAGTGATACGGGTACCCGTACGACTTATATATTGTCCAACACGAAAGCGCCCGCATCGGAGCGGGTACGGTTTACGTCGGTTATTCTGCCGACAAAAGGGGACAGCAAGCTGCAGGATGTGCAGCAGCTGTTGCCGCAGGATCGCAGCGGGGAGGCTTTTGCCTTGCGGATCCTGCTGGATCCGTCTGCGGGAGGCGGTTTGCGCGAGCATGTGTACATGGCCTCGCTGGCCGCCCTGTCGCCCGGTGTTTCATTTGAGAACGGCTGCTCTTTTTCCGGGGAAGAAGGATTTTTGGGACTGGATGCCGGAGGCAGGGTGTGGTCAGCATCTTTAACCGGCACAGGTGCTATCAAAAAAGATCATTTTACGTTTACGGTTGCCCCGTTGCTGGATGCTCCGCTGCAGGTGCTGGAAGTAAAGGAACAGCCGTTGCGGGTGCTGGTAAAGGCGCCGGTGACCGTCACCCGGCGGCTTGCAGGCAGTGTGGTGCGGCTGAATAAGCCGTCGCTGTCGAGGCCCTTTGTACTGCGGGTGGACCGGAGCGAGGCTGCCGGAGATAACAGCTGGCTCATATTGCATGCTTCAGGAAATGTGCATGCCATCGGAACGGTAAGAAGCTACGACCCGGAAGCCAACCTGCTGACCACCGATGCACCGCTTCCGCATGCGCGTCCTTATGTATACCGGTATGACCACGAGACGGGCATGCCCCGCGAGGGAAGCGCGCAGACGGAATATAACGGCGCTTACAATGGTTTTTGGCTGGTGGGGGTGGGGCAGAACGGGAAAGGGCAACGCGCGCTGGTAAAAAACCTGGCCAAAAGTCGTACCGAGTTCCTGCTGGATGCCCATGCGCCCTTGAAGTGGAAGACCGGCGACCCGTTTGAAATACAGCTGCTGGCGGCGGGAGATTTATTGGAAGTGCCTGTTTGGGGCGAAGCCAGGAGGGGATCAGACGGAAGATGGCAAATTAACGGCCCCGCCAGGGTGGTGATAGAGGAATAGGTATTAAATTAGCGATAAATAATAATATGTAGCATGATGACGACCCTCATATTTCTTACTTTATCGCTCGCCGGGATTGCAGCGCCTGCTGATTCCTCCGCGAAAGCGGCGGTTGGATTTGAAAAAATCCAACGGGTGCCGGTTCCTGAACGCCCCTTTCTTTTTGTCAATAAAGAAGAGATCGCCGTTGCCCGCAAGCGTGCCGAAACAGAAGCCTGGGCGAAAGATCTGAAAAGCGGGTACCTGGAAATTGCGGATACCTGGTTGCAGCGCGATTATGATTTCATAAAAAGGATCATTCCCCCGCAGGGCTCGATATACACGTATCACCGCGGATTGGACCTTGACCCGGTGGAGCAAAAGAAAATGAGATGGAGGGGCTGGGAAGATCCGCGCCATGTGGAAGCCGGCAACGGTGTAATATATCCGAACGAGACGCATCCCGATGACGGCTATGGCTGGACCGACCCGGGAAGTAAGAAGAAATACTATTTTATGGCGCTTGCCAATGGCATGACCGTCAACCAGCTGGAAACATCGGATTTGCCTGCGCTGGTGAATGCCTATCTGCTTACCGGCAAGGAAGTGTACGCGGAACGCGCGTTGTGGATACTCGATGCGCTGGCGACCATTTATCCCCGGGCCAATGAAGGGCCGATAGATTACCCGCACAATGAACCCGGCAAACCGGACGGCGGGCGTCTGCAGCAACCGTATTATCAGGCGGCAAAAGCGCTGAACAAATACGGGTATTTTACGGAAGCGCTCTCCATGAGTCCCCATGCTGCCAGGCCGTCTCTTTCCAATGCGGGCTATACGATGCTGCGCAATATCGAGGAGAACATGCTGATGAACGGAGCGGACTATTGCCTGCGAATGGCTAAGACCGGGCGGGGAGCCAGCTACGAGCTCAACAACGGCAATATTGACTACAATCGTGCCCCGTTGCTGGTAGGTGCGCTGTTGGGCGTTCCGGAATGGGTGGAGTGGGCGCTGAACGGACCGCTGGGCTTTCGTTACGCCGTCACCAACACGATCGACATCAATGGCAGGTACTTTGAGTCGAGCCCTGTTTATGCCGCCCATACCCGTGATTTATTGCTGTCCACCGCTTATCTCCTCAGGCGGATGCGCCGGCCCGCCTATCCGAAGGGTTATGAAGCGTTTGACGATGCGCGTTTTGCACAGTTTGCGCTGGATTTCGTCACGGGGATACAGGTAGCAGGCCGTCTGCCGCTTTTCGGAGATTCGCGTACCGACGTAGCCATTCAGGACGACGGGCGTATTTTTGACGGCAATACCTTGCTGGCGGCCCACCAGTTGTATCGTTATAGTACCAGGGAAGAGCTGCGCCG
>JBEBSO010000093.1:0-9772 GCA_040394275.1 Telluribacter sp. | reverse complement strand
TTGACCATATCTTCCGACAGGCCGTTTTTACCCAGCTTCCGGATCGAGTTATTGGCGTCCTGCCGGATGTTGCGGATGTTTACCTTGGCGGTTTCGGTCTCGTTCTTGGCGCGTTTGACCAGGTCTTTTCTCCGTTCCTCGGTCAGCGGCGGCACGACGAGGCGGATGACTTCCCCGTCGTTCATTGGTGACAGGCCCAGGCTGCTGTTGCGGATGGATTTTTCGATTTCGGCAATTAACTTCTTTTCAAATGGTTTGATAGAAAGTGTCCGGGCATCGGGGGTTGTGATTGAAGCTACGTTTTGAATCTGGGAGAGGGAGCCGTAGTATTCCACCTGGATGCCTTCCAGCATTTGCGGTGAAGCTTTCCCGGCGCGGATCTTACCCAGTTCAATAGTCAGATGTTTGATAGCGCCGTCCATGGTCTCCCTGGCCATATCAAGGTACAAGTCTATTTCTTCCATTTACTTTTAAGTTATGATACTACTTGCTGAATTTTAAATTTCTCCGACGATGGTGCCTACTTTTTTACCGGTCACCAGATCAAAAAGATTGCCGGGTTTGTTCATGTCAAAAACGATGATCGGCAGGTTGTTTTCTTTGCACAGCGTGAAAGCGGTCATGTCCATAATTTTCAGGTTTTTGGACAGGGCCTCGTCAAAGGAGAGGCTGTCGTACCTGGTGGCGCCCGGGTCTTTTTCGGGATCGGCCGTGTAGACGCCGTCGACCCTGGTGCCTTTCAGCACCACCTGGGCTTCGATTTCGATGGCCCGGAGCCCGGCGGTCGTGTCGGTGGTGAAATACGGGTTGCCGGTGCCGGCGCCAAAGATGACCACCCGTCCTTTTTCCAGGTGCCGGACGGCCCTGCGCCTGATCAGGGGCTCGCAAACCTGCTCCATTTTGATGGCCGACATCAGCCGGGACATGACGCCGTGCTTTTCGAGCGCACTCTGTATGGCCATGCCGTTGATCACGGTGGCCAGCATACCCATGTGGTCCCCCTGTACCCGGTCTATGCCCGATTTTTCTACCGATGCCCCCCGGAAAATATTGCCGCCGCCTATCACAATCGCGACTTCTACACCCAGTCCAACAATATCTTTTACGGCAAGCGCATAGCTTTCAAGTATGTTAAAATCGATTACCTGCGCTTTGTCCCCGCCGTTCAGGGCTTCGCCGCTCAGCTTAAGCAAAATGCGTTTGTACTTTAATTCGGGCATAATAATTGAAAATTGAAGATGTGGGCGTAAAAATAACGCGCGCCCGGTCAGAAATACAAACGAATCGGCGCGTCCGGTTAAAATTCTGTCTTTTCAGGCAGGCATTTCCTCGTTTTCGTAGGTCCGGGAGATGACTTGCAGGGTTTCATAAAGCTCCGCTGCCGACATACATTCGTCCAGCTTCATCCGCAAAGGCTTGAAATGATCCAGTCCCCGGAAGTAATTGGCATAGTGGCGGCGCATTTCAAGTATCCCGGTGATTTCTCCTTTCCACCTGATCGAAAAGTCCAGGTGCTTGCGGCACGCCTCCACCCGCTGGGTGACGGTCGGGGCGGGCAGGAGCTGCCCGGTGCGGAGGTAATGTTTGATCTCGTTGAATATCCAGGGGTACCCGATGGAGGCCCTGCCGATCATGACCCCGTCCACCCCGTAACGGTTTTTGAAGTCGAGGGCTTTCCCGGGTGAATCCACATCCCCGTTGCCGAATATCGGAATCCGGATCCTGGGATTCTCCTTCACCCTGGCAATGAGCGTCCAGTCGGCGGTGCCTTTGTACATCTGCACCCGCGTCCGGCCGTGTATGGAGAGGGCACGGATCCCGATATCCTGCAGCCTTTCGGCCACTTCGGTGATGTTTTTGGTACTTTCATCCCAGCCCAGCCTGGTTTTTACGGTGACCGGCAGGTGAGTCGCCCTGACCACGGCTTCGGTCATCCGCACCATTTTCGGGATGTCCTGAAGCAGGGCCGCGCCTGCGCCTTTGCAGGCTACATTTTTGACAGGACAGCCATAGTTGATGTCAATCAGGTCGGGGCCGGCTTTGGTGGCGATCTCGGCACAGGAACGCATGGTGTCGATATCGCTGCCGAACAGCTGGATTCCTATGGGACGCTCGTATTCGAAGATATCGAGCTTTTGTACGCTCTTCGCCGCATCCCGGATAAGCCCCTCCGAAGAGATGAACTCCGTATACATCAGGTCGGCCCCGTGCTCCTTGCAGACCGCTCTGAACGGAGGATCGCTTACGTCTTCCATAGGGGCCAGCAGCAGGGGAAATTCACCCAGTTCTATATCTCCGATCTTTACCATGTTCTGTTTCTGCACAGGTTGAACCGGCCCCAGGCGGGCCGAACTATTCCGTCATTAGGGCGGTTTAAGAAATTTCGACGTAAATTTACGTCAATTTATCACAGGAATTGCCAGATGAAGCTTCATTTCGGGTGAATACGCCCCGGAGCCGGCCGGTAAGCTCCGTGCTTTTATTAATGCTTTTTGTATGACCGGAAATTACAGACTGGTACCGGAGAGCGCCGGGTTCTGGAGAAGTATTTTGATTCTTTTTGGTTTTATCCTGCTGGGTATGTCGCTCGGCAATCTGGTGATGACCCTGTTGCTGCTGGCCTTTTACACCGGGGGGGGCGCAGATGCGGCCGGGATGATGCAGCAATTGCTGGAAAATCCGGAAAGCGTGGCCTACGGATGGTATGCGCTGATGGTCGTGCAGGGAGCGGTGCATTTGAGCACATTTTTGGTGCCGCCGGTTTTGTACAACCTGTGGATCGAAAAGCTTCCGCTCAACCCGTGGCAGGTGCGCCCCGCACCGGATGCCGGGGACCTGCTGCTGGTGCTGGCGATCACGGTGGTTGTCATCCCGGTGGTGAGCGTCACCGCCGAATGGAACGGGAATATTTCGCTGCCGGGTTTCCTGAAAGGGGTCGAAACCTGGATGCGCAACAAAGAGGATTCCCTGGCTGAGCTCACCGGAAAGTACATGAATTTCGGCACCTGGCCGCAGCTGGCGGTGGCTTGTGGGGTGATGGCCGTGATCCCGGCTGTGGGAGAGGAAGTACTTTTCAGGGGGATGCTCCAGAAGAAGCTGGAAAGTCACCTGGGAAGCCCCCATGCGGCGATCTGGATTTCGGCGGCCGTGTTCAGCGCTATCCATGTACAGTTTTACGGCTTCGTGCCGAGGATGCTGCTCGGCGCCCTGTTTGGGTATATCTACTTTTGGACGGGCCGGCTGAGCCTTGCCGTTTTTTCTCATCTGGTCAATAATGGATTAATTGTTTTAATGGTATATCTTTATCGCCTGAAGCTCGTGGACATCGATATTGAAGACAATTCGTCTGTTCCGCCGAGCCTGGCGCTGGCGTCCCTGGCAGCGGCGGCCATGCTCTCCGGCTGGCTTTACAGGAAATACAGGACCTCCGAAGCGGTTTCCTGAGCCGGCTCAAAATAAATTGAAAATATGACAGAAAACTGGGAAAAGGTATTTGTAACCAGCCTTCCCGAAAGCGCGGAAATCGTGCGCTCGGTATTGGAGGCCAACGACATTCAGGCAGTGGTGATGAATAAGCAGGACAGCAGCTATCACATCGGCTATTGCGAAGTATATGTGCTCGCCGAATTCAGCGGGCAGGCAAAAAAAATATTGGACAATGAGGGGCAGACTGAATAAGTATTCCAACCTGCAGCAGCGCATCATCACGGCGCTCGGCGGGGTCTTTATCATTGTTGCGGCTGTTCTGTACGGTAATTTCACCTTCATGCTGCTGATGTGCGTCCTTTGTGCGCTGACCCAGCTCGAATTTTACAAGCTGCTCGGCCTGGACGGGAACATGCCGCTGACCTCGTACGGCACGTTCTGCGGAATTTGCCTGGTGGTGCTTACCTGGGCTATCGAGCGGGAGATGGTGGCTGCCGAAAACTATTTTATCATCTGCCCCATTCTTTCCTTTATCTATTTCATTAAGCTTTACAGGAAGGACGACAGCAAGCCCTTTACCAATATCGGGTTTACTTTCCTGGGCCTGATCTATGTGGCGCTGCCGTTTTCACTGGTCATTGTGATGGCGATGCGCGGCGGAAGCTATAACTACGAAATCGTGCTGGGCAGCCTGCTGCTGCTTTGGGCTTCCGATATCGGGGGGTATTTTGCCGGCAGTAAATTCGGGAAGCGCAAGCTTTTCGAGCGGGTGTCACCCAAAAAATCCTGGGAAGGCGCCCTGGGCGGTGCTGCTTTTTCCGCATTGATCGCCTTCTTGCTGGGGATTTATTTTACTTCTTTTGAACCCTGGAAGTGGTACTGCATCGGGGCCATTATCGTGGTGGCCGGGACCTACGGCGACCTGGTGGAGTCCCTTTTCAAGCGAAGCATTTCGATCAAGGACTCCGGGAGCAGCATTCCGGGGCACGGCGGATTCCTCGACAGGTTCGACGGATTGCTGCTCTCCGTGCCATTTATCATCACTTTTTTGAAATTATTTTCCTAAACTGTGTAACTTTATGGTTCGGGAAGGAGTCTACCTGTATGCAGGCAGACCTGGGGCCGGGCAGGGGGCAGGATCCTGAAATGTAGAAAACATAGGTAAGATTTAACGTTACGAATGAAAAATACAGCATCCCTATTGCTCACGATTCTTGTTTTACTGGGCGCCGTGTCGGGTGCCTGCGCGCAGGGAGAAAGGAAGGCAATTATTTTTACAGGTATCGTGGTGGACTCCAAAACCACGCAGCGGCTGCCCAATACGAGTATTACCATACCGAAAATAAACCGCGGGACGCTTGCGGATCAGACCGGGTATTTTTCCATCCCTGTTTTTCCCGGGGACAGCGTGGTGTTCGGCTACGTGGGGTTCAAGAAGCAGTACCACGTGATCCCGCGCAACTACAACAATGAGACCTATTTCGCGGTGGTGAGCATGCGGGAAGATGTGCAGGTACTGGCGGAGGTTGTGATCTATCCCTATGCCTCCGAGGAAGAGTTTAAAAAGGCATTTCTGGAAATGAGGCTGCCTGATCAGGCCGACCGGGATGCGATCGCCAAGAGCACGGACGTCGACTATATCAACCGGATGGCAGCCCAGGTACCCAACAGCGCAGGTACCAATTTCAGATACACCATGGACCAGTACATGTTTGGCCGGGAGTCCGCTGCCAATAAAGGCTTTGCAACTACTTTCCCTTTTCTCAATCCTTTTGCCTGGGCGAAGTTTATCAAAGGGGTAAAAGACGGGGACCTGAGGGAGAAGGAGTGGCGCAAAGATCTGAACCGGACGCCGGTGGAAGCCGTACAGAGAAAAGACCTGATCCGGGAGCCGTAGTTTCCCGGAGATAGACAGCCGCCGATTTTTCGTCAGTTTTATTTATACATTCCATAGTAAACATGACTTTGGTTAAAGAAGACACTGTTGCCCGGCAGGTAGCAGAGATGCTGCTTGATGCACGTGCTATTAAATTGAGTCCGGGCAAGCCCTTTACGTGGAGCTCGGGTTGGCTTTCCCCCATTTACTGCGATAACCGTATTGCCCTTTCCTTTCCTGCGATACGGGATTTCATCAAGAAAGGGCTGGCAGATATGATCAGGAGAGAATTTCCGGAAGTACAGGCCATCGCAGGGGTGGCGACGGCGGGCATACCCCAGGGAGTATTGGTGGCCGATGTGCTGGAAGTGCCTTTTGCCTATGTACGCCCCGAACCCAAAAAGCACGGCATGACCAACCAGATCGAAGGACAGCTTGATCCGGGAACAAAAGTAGTCGTGATCGAGGACCTGGTCTCTACGGGAGGCAGCTCCCTGAAAGCGGTAGAAGCGCTCCGGGCGGCCGGTGTGGAGGTCATCGGGATGGCAGCCATATTTACGTACAGCTTCGCCCGGGCAGCGGAAAATTTCGGGAGGAGCGGGGTGAAGCTGGCGGTGCTGAGCCACTACGACGAACTGATTAAAAAAGCGCTGGACAAGCAGTACATCACCGCCGACCAGGTGGAAACCCTGACGTCCTGGAGGAAAGCACCTGATACCTGGGGGAAGTAACCTGAATGATTGATGTAGCGCATCCATATTTTGACAGCCACCTTAGCTGGCTTTCGTACAACTACCGGCTCCTGATGGAGGCGAGAGACAATGCTGTCCCGGTGGGCAACCGCGTCGGATTCCTGGGCCGGTTTTCGAGCCAGACCGATGAGTTTCTCAGGGTCAAGATCCATACGCTCCAGGCTTTGAAAGAGGTGTCGCGGGATATCCTGGAAAAGCAGAACCTCTATCCCGAACCATTGCTGGAACACATCCACGAGACGCTGGAAAGCCAGCTGGAGGAATTTAACAGCACGCTGTCTTCCGAGGTGCTGCCTGCGCTTTTCAGGGAGGGGGTACACCTGTATTTCAAGGAGCCGTTTCATCCGCAGCACCAGCTTTTTGTCCGGAATTATTTTACGGAAAAAATCCTGAGGTACCTGCAGCCTGTTTTCCTGGATACCAAAAAAGGCGCCAAGGCGCTGTCGTTTGAAGCCGGTACGCTCTATTATGTAGTGCGCATGTTCAGGAAGGACGACTACGGCGCGGTCATTTACGCCTATGTAAATATCCCTTCCCGGGAGCTGGGCCGCTTCGTGGTGCTTCCGGATCTGGCAGGCGTCCGGCAGGTCGCTTTCCTGGATGACCTGATCAGGGAGAACATGTCCCTGGTTTTTCCCGGGTTTGAGACCATTGACTGCTTTTCGGTGCTGGCGGAACGGGAGTCGCCGCTGGAGCTCGAGGATGATTTTCCCGCCCAGGTGGCGCAGCGTATCCATCGCCAGCTGGAAAAGAAAAATTTCGTGGGATCCCGGCTCTTTTATTCGGAGCTGGGTATGTCGGATGAGATGCGTGCCCAGCTTATCGGGAAAGCCGGCCTGTCCGACATCACCTTTTACGAAAGGGGGCGCTACCTGAAATACCAGGATTTTGATGATTTCCCTTTTTTCTATAAAAAGCTGTACTACCCCGCACAGCAGCCGGTAGACAGCCTCGATTTCCCGGAAGAGCAGAGCGTGTTCGATTCGATACGGGCCGGCGACAGGCTGCTGCACCTGCCGTACCATTCGCATTTCCCGCTGGTCCGGTTTTTTACGGAAAGTGCCGCCGATCCGAATGTGAAGGAAATTTACGTTTCGCTGTACAAAATCAGCGCCAACTCCTTTATCGTCAATTCGCTGATCAGCGCGGCCCGCAACGGCAAAAAAGTGATCACGTTTGTAGAGCCGAATTCCCAGCTGGACCTGCAGGAAAACCTCCAGTGGACCCGGAAGTTGAAGGAAGCCGGCGTGCGCATTATCTTCAGCCTTCCCGGGCTGTACGTTTCGGCACGGCTGGCCCTGGTCAAGAAAAAAAGCGGGAAAGGATGGGAGCGCTATGCATATATAGGTACCGGCAGCTTTTACAGGCTGACCGCCAGGGAGTCGGTCGATCATTGCCTGCTGACGGCCAACCGGGACATCGCCAACGAGCTGGAGTTCCTTTTCGGCTACCTGGGCACCCGGGAAGAGCCCAAAAAATACAGGTTCCTGCCTTTTCATACCCTGATGGTGTGCCAGTTCAACATGCAGAAAAGGCTGGTGGAGCTCATCGACAGGGAGATCCGGAATGCGCTGGCGGGCAGCCCGTCCCGGATTGTACTAAAGATCAGCCAGATCCAGGACCAGGCGCTCATCGCCAAGCTGTACCAGGCGGGCAGGGCGGGCGTGGACGTCGTTATCCTGGTCAAGGATTGCTGCAGCATCATACCCGATCTGCCGACGATCAGCGAGAACATTTCGGTCATACGCCTGGTGGACAGGTACCAGGAAAATTCAAGGATACTTTACTTCCACAACAAAGGCAACCCGGAGCTGTTCCTGACTTCCACCGATTGGACCTACCGCAATCTCAACAGGCGTATCGACATCTGCATACCTGTGCTGGATGCCTTCGTGCGAAGCCAGCTCATCCAGGTGCTCAGCAGCTACGAGGCTGACAACCAGAAGCTGGTCAGGCTGGATACCTACCAGACCAATGTGCCCGTGGCAACCGACGCCGCCTCCAGGACCAGGGCCCAGGAAGCCAACTACCGCCTGGTGGAGCAGCTCAACAGGAGGCTGGTGGACCGGGCGTTCGAGAAAGCCGGCCACTGAAGGCAGCCCCATCTTTCCTTTTCCGAACGGGGGACCGGCCGGAAGGCAGCCCGTATACAATAACCGGCTTCCCGGGAGGCCGCGGGGCGCTTTGTTATTTTTCAGAATTATTATTCAGTTTTTTCGTGGAAAAATAGTATATTTATTTTCCTAAACATTTGTTCATCTCAAATCGCAACTGCATGAATGTACATCAGATTTTGTCAGCCAAGGAAATTGACACCATATGGTCTGTATCACCCGGCGCGACAGTGTACGATGCGCTGGTGCTCATGAAGGAGAAAAATATCGGGGCGGTGCTGGTGCTGGAAGGAAGCAGGCTGGCCGGTATTTTTTCCGAGAGAGACTATGCACGCAAGATCGTGCTGCTGGGCAGGGCTTCCAAAGATACGCTGGTCAACGAAGTAATGACGACAAGGGTGATCACGGTAGGTGTGGAGGAGAAGATAGAAAAATGTATGGAGATTATGTCCGAGCGGCACATCAGGCACCTGCCCGTGGCCGAAGGGGACACGCTGATCGGTATCATTTCGATCAACGATATCGTTTCGGCCATTATCCGGGAGCAGAAAGCCCATATCAAATCGTTGGAAAGCTATATTTCAGGAAGCCCTTACTGACAGGTGTTGAGCGTATCTGAAGAGGAAGTCCACCGGCTGTACGGCGGTCACCTCCGGGTCCGCGCATGCGGGATACTCGTCCGGGATGAGCAGGTGCTGATGGTCCGGCACCGGGGCATCTCTTCCTCAGGCGACTTCTGGGCGCCCCCGGGAGGAGCCATCCAGTTCGGCGAGCCGGCAGCCAGGGCCTTGCAGCGGGAGTTTGCTGAGGAGACCTCCCTGGAAGTGACGGTGGGGCGTTTTTTATTTATTCACGAGTTTATCCGCCCGCCGCTGCATGCCCTGGAGCTTTTTTTTGCGATAGAGGAAGCGAAGGGAGCGCCGCAGGCAGGCACGGACCCTGAAATGTTCCCGGACCACCAGCTGATCGCAGAGGTGAAGTACATGACGCTTTCCGGGATCAGGCAGCTCCCGGCGGGGGCATTCCACAGTTTTTTTTCAAAATGCAGCCATATTGATGATGTTTTCAAATTTCAGGGATATATTGCGGCCAGTGATTAACCTGAGATGAACATCGAAAATCTGACACATCCCGATATCGAGACGGTGGAACTGAAATTGACATCCAGAATTTCCAGCGATGGTTTTGAGCCGGGAAGCGCCCGGGATTACCAGGTGAGCATGGAAATCAGCGATAACAATTTCCGTTTTTGTGTGGCGCAGGGACACCCCGGGAAGTGCGTGTGGCTGGAAGATTATACCGCAGAATCCTATCTGAAAAAAGATACCGTTTACGAATGCATATCCGGGGTGGTGAGTGCGCATCCCTTCCTGTCTGCACAGGAATGGGGTGCAGTCCGGGTGGTCGTTAACACGCCGTTTTTCACGCTGATACCGGCTCCTTTTTTTCGGAAGGAATACGCAGCGAGCTATTTGAAGCTGGCTGCCGGCCCGCGGGCCGCAGACGGGCAGAAAGTGCTCTATCACCTGCTTCCGGGTCTGAAGGCCTGGAATGTGTTTGCGCTGCCTGAAGCGGATTGGGAGAGCTTGCAGGAGCAGTTTCCC
>JBEBSO010000092.1:0-9796 GCA_040394275.1 Telluribacter sp. | reverse complement strand
GCAATCTCCTGACTTTCCGGTTTACGCAGAACATCCATCCCAGGCTCAATTTCGGCTTCTGGCTCCGCCGGTTCAATTCCGAAAAACAGTACGGGAGCTACAACAGCAGGGGCTCGGAGGCCAACCTGGCCCAAAACTGGAATTTCCTGCTGCACGGCAGCTATTTTTCCAAAAACAAAAAATACCTGCTGCTGGCGCACCTCCGCAATGCCACCCACGAGGTCAAGGAGCAGGGAGGCATTATCCCCGACACGCTCAACGGCACCGTCGACAGGTTCAATTACGAGGGATCCGCCCGGCTCCACGACAACGCCCATTCGCGGGAAAGCCGGAACGCCATTCACCTTTACCAGCAATACCGCCTGCTGAACGGATTCCAGGTATTCCACCAGTTTGATTTCAACCGCAACAAAAATTATTACCGCGACAATATCCCGCTGACCGGCATTGCCAACGGCATTTATCCCCGGCCCGACGGTGATACGACCCGGTTCGACCAGACCATCGGCTACTCCCTCATTGAAAACAAAGCCGGGCTCAAGGGTGCGCTGTCCGGGTTCAACTACCGGGCCTACCTGAAACAACGATACCACAGCATGCACGCCAGGTTCCCGGTGACCGATTCTACATCGTCGGCTTTCACGGTGCGGAAATTCGAGAATATCCTCGGCCTCTGGCTGGACTATTATCTCCGGGACTCCAGCTATCACCTTACCGCCGTGGGAGAGCACGCGCTCGGACGGGATTTTATGCTCCGGGGTGAAATCGACATGAAATGGCTCCGGGCGGGCTATAAAACCATCTTCGTCAGCCCGGATCTGCTCATGCAGCGATACCGGAACAATTATTTTGCATGGGACAACGAGTTTAACCTGACCGGCGTCAATACCCTCTACGGGGCCCTACCGGTGGAAAACGACAAGATCACCTTCATCCCTGAAGTGCAATATCACCTGATTACCAACCATTTATACTGGGACACCCTTGCGCTGCCCCGGCAATACGGGGGCTCCTTCAGCCTGCTGCGCCTGGGAAGCAACGTCGAATTCAGGCTCAACCGCTGGAATTTCAGGATGACAGGCTACTATTCGGTGAGCTCCAACCGCGATTTGCTAAGGGTGCCGGCCCTGTTCTTTTCCGGGCAGGCCACCTTCGATTTTGTGTATGCCAAGGTGCTTTATGTACAGCTGGGCATCGCCTCCACCTACCGGTCTACCTACCTGGCAGATGCCTATATGCCGGTCACCCAGCAATTCTACCTGCAGAACACCCAGTACGTGAACGGCTATGCGGTCGCGGATGTATTTGCCAACTTCCGCATCCGTCAGGTCAGGCTTTTGCTGAAGCTCTCGCACGCCAACCAGGGCTTCCCCGCACCGGGATACTTCATCACACCCACTTACCTGGGCCTGAAAAGGGCCTTCTCCTTCGGCGTGAGCTGGCCGCTTTTCGACTAGCCGCTCCCGGGCAGGGAAAAGCCCCGGAGCACGCGCTGCCTATCCTTAAAAAAGATTAAAATCTGACACTTTGTCAGTTATGAGCCCGATAATTTTGTAGCTTTGCTTCCTGTTAACTGATCAGATGTAAGCATACCATGAAGCAACGATTAAGCGGAAGCCTTAAAATATTGTCCGAAGCAGACAAGGAAGCCTGCGAAACAGTCAGAGTATCCGAAGAGCAGCCTGCCGAAGGCAGGAAAAAGCTGTTTATTGAAAGCTACGGCTGCCAGATGAACTTCTCTGACAGCGAGATTGTGGCCTCGGTAATGCAGGAGGCGGGCTTTACGACCACTTCATCGGAGGAAAACGCCGATCTTATCTTTTTGAATACCTGTGCCATACGCGACAATGCCGAGCAGAAGGTACGTAACCGTCTGCGGGCCCTCCATGCGCTCAAAAAGAAAAGGCCGGGCATGCTGATCGGGGTGCTGGGATGTATGGCCGAACGCCTGAAATCCAAATTGCTCGAAGAGGAAAAGATGGTGGATATCGTGACAGGCCCCGATGCCTACCGGGATCTGCCGAAACTGGTGGAGGAAGCCGACAATGGTCAGAAAGCCGTCAATGTCTACCTTTCCAGGGAGGAAACCTACGCGGATATTTCACCGGTACGGCTTAATTCCAACGGCATTACCGCTTTTATCAGCATCATGCGGGGATGCAACAACATGTGCAGCTTCTGCGTGGTACCCTTTACCCGCGGGAGGGAAAGAAGCCGCGACCCCTACTCTATCGTGGAGGAAGCCCGGTCGCTCTTCCTCGACGGGTACCGGGAAGTGACCCTGCTCGGGCAGAACGTGGACAGCTATGCCTGGACCGGCGGGGCGGCGGCTGACAGTGAAAAGCCGGCGGAAACCAGCGTTAATTTTGCCCGTCTCCTGGAAATGGTCGCGCTTGTGAGCCCGGATCTGCGGATCCGCTTCAGCACCTCCCACCCCAAGGACATCACCGACGAGGTGCTTTACACCATGAAAAAATACGACAACGTCTGCAAATACATTCACCTCCCCGCCCAGAGCGGCAACAGCCGGATATTACGGCTCATGAACCGTACCTACGACCGGGAATGGTATCTCAATAAAATAGACCGGATCAGGGACATCCTCGGGGATGACTGCGGGATATCCCATGACATGATTGCCGGGTTCTGCTCCGAAACCGAAGCGGAGCACCGGGATACCCTTTCGCTCATGGAATATGCGCGCTATGATTTCGGCTACATGTTTGCCTACTCCGAACGGCCGGGTACCCCGGCGGCCAAAAAGCTGGCCGATGACATCCCGGACGAAGTAAAAAAGCGCAGGCTGACCGAAATCATCGGGCTGCAGCAACGGCTTTCCCTGGAAAGAAACCAGCAGAACGTCGGCAAAATCCATAAAATCCTGGTCGAAGGCCCCTCCCGCCGGTCGGAAGATTTCCTGTCCGGGCGTAACGACCAGAACAAGGTGGTCGTATTCCCGAAGGAGAATTTCAGGAAAGGAGATTATGTAAATGTATTGGTGACCTCCTGTACTTCGGCTACCCTGCTCGGGCATGCCGTGGAAGAGGTCGCGGTCTAGCATCGTTTGTAAAGAATGAATTCAGCAGAGATCCAATCTATAAAAAACCGTTTCGGCATTATCGGCAATGCGCCCGGCCTGAACTATGCGATCAACGTAGCCGTGCAGGTTGCGGCCACGGACCTGACCGTCCTGATCACCGGTGAAAGCGGAAGCGGTAAAGAGTCCTTCTCAAAGATCATACACAGCCTGAGCGCCCGCAAGCACGGTCCGTTCATTGCCATCAACTGCGGGGCGATCCCGGAAGGGACCATTGATTCGGAGCTTTTCGGGCACGAAAAGGGATCGTTCACGGGTGCCCTTGATTCGAGAAAGGGATATTTTGAAACGACGAGCGGGGGAACCATCTTCCTTGACGAAATCGGCGAGATGCCCATCGGCACCCAGGCCCGGCTTCTCCGGGTCCTGGAGAACGGCGAATACATCCGCGTGGGTTCGTCAAAGGTCATGAAAACCAATGTGCGGGTAGTGGCAGCCACCAACCTTAACCTGCTGGATGCGGTCAACCGGGGCAAATTCAGGGAAGACCTCTACTACCGGCTCAATACCGTCCCGATCTACGTCCCCCCCCTGCGCGAACGCGGGGAGGACATTCTTCTGCTGTTCCGTAAGTTTACCAACGATTTCGGGGAAAGGTACCGCACCCGGCCGGTCAGACTGGACGAGGACGCCCGGAATATCCTGCTTCAGTATGATTTCCCCGGGAACATCCGGCAGCTCAAAAACATTGCCGAGCAGATCACGATACTCGAAACCGGTAAAGATACGCCCATCGACGGGGAAACCATGCAGCGCTACCTCAATCCCGTGCACGCTCAACCGAAAAGGGGCCTGGTACCTGTATTTTCAGGCGACGACAGCAGCAGCGCTTCCTTTTCCGAAAGAGAGCTGCTTTACAAGGTGCTTTTTGACATGCGCCGGGACATGAACGAGCTCAAAAAGCTCGTCAGGGATGTGCTGGAGAACGAGAAGCACGGCGGGGAGATACTAAAGGATCACCAGGAGCTGTTCAGCGCGCTCGGGCATGCGTCCGATCCGCTGGAAAGCCAGGCTTCGATCCTGGATACGGCCCGGCTGCTGAACCCGCCCCAGCCGGTCAGGGTGGAACCGGTGCGCGTCGACCTGGACCGCTACAGCGAAGGCCATATGAACGAGGTAGAAGATGTGATCCATGTAACGGAAGAGGAAGAATCCCTCTCCCTGGAAGAAAAGGAGAAGGAGATGATCCTGAAATCGCTGAGAAAGAACAACAACAAACGCAAGTACGCTGCACAGGCCCTGGGCATTTCCGAGCGGACGCTTTACCGGAAAATCAAGCAGTACGGGATAGAAGAATAGAACCAGCAGATGAAAACAAAAAGCATCTCGTCAGGCCGGGAAGCCGCTGCGCCGGCCCGTAAGTACCCCATACTGGCAGTATTCCTGTTTCTTATGGCCGCTGCGCTCACCGGCTGCGGGATCTATTCTTTCAGCGGCACCAACCTCTCGCCCGACATCAAGACCTTTACCGTCGTCACCTTCACCATGGGCACGGCCGGGGGGCCGGCCAACCTGCCGCTGACCCTGACCGACAAGCTGAAGGAATATTTTCAGAAAAATACCAGCCTTACCCAGGTGCCCACGGGTGGAGACCTCATCCTGGAAGGCAGCATTACCGGCTATGAAGTACAACCCATCGCCCCCACCGCCCAGGACCAGGCCGGCTTCAACCGGCTCAATGTAACGGCCCAGGTGCGGTTTTCAAATAACAAAGACGAAACCAAGAATTTTGACCAGGCTTTTACGTTTTACGCCGACTTCCCGCAAAACCAGACCCTCAATCAGAATGAGGGAAGGCTGCTGCCCAATATCCTGGACCAGATCGTTCAGAACATCTTCAATAAATCAGCCGCCGACTGGTAGGAATCCTGAAAAAATATACTGAGATCTTTCCGCTACTATATAATGGAGAATCCTGCCGACATCGAAACCTTCACCTACTGGGCTACCCACCCGCAGGAGCTGGAGGCCGCTGACCTCCCCGGGCTGGAGGCCACCGCTGCGCACTACCCGTATTGCCAGCTGGTGCATATCCTTGCGGCCAAATGCGCGGCGCAATCCGCTCCTTCGCAGGTACCGGCATGGCTCCCGCGGGCTGCCGCCTATGCGGTCAACCGCTACGCGCTCAAAAACCTGCTCAGCAACGAGCAGGAATGGAACAGCCGGCTGATCACCCGCCTTACCGCGCCTTCGCTGTTCCGGGCGGCATCTCCGCCGGCAGTCCCGGATCTTGCTGCACCTGCACCAGAAGGGCTTTTCGCGCCGGCCGGGGAAGAAGATCGCCAGGAAGGCGACAACGAAATGCTGGTCAACGAAGCCGTGCATGAAAGCCTGTCACGCATGCAGCAGCCCCCGGCAGAGCTGCCCGATCCGCCCGCAGCCGGAGCGCCTCCTTCCGAGACAGGCGACCAGAAAAAAATTATCGAAAAATTCTTCGAAACCATCAAAAGCAGCGGCCCCAACCGCATCGTCATCGACGAATCGGATCATTTCGAAGACCTCTCCCAGCGCAACCAGGCGGGGGCAGCCGGTGAATTCGCCACCGAAGCGCTCGCCCGGATTTTTGTACGGCAGGGAAAAATTGACAAGGCAATTCAGATATACCAGCAGTTGATATTGAAAAAGCCCGAAAAAATTGATTACTTTGCGGAAAAAATTAAAGAATTGAAATAACCATGTATTTGACTCTTGTTATTCTGATTGCCATCGCTTCCATCCTGCTTATCCTGGTGGTGCTCATCCAAAACTCCAAGGGCGGCGGCCTGTCCAGCGAGTTTTCGGGCCCCGGCTCTGCGCAAATGTTCAGCGTGAAGAAAACCACGGACCTGGTCGAGCAGATCACCTGGGGGCTGGCCCTGGCGATTATCGTATTTTCGCTGGGATCCTACATCGTTGTGGGTAAAGGTCCGCAAAACAGCGGCATCAACAGCGTAAACATAGATAAGGCCCAGAATACAGCGATTCCCGGCGGAGCAATACCCCCTCCGCCCATCCCGTCGGCGGGGGATTCCGCTAAGTAAAGACGATATTTCGTACCATCAGTTGCCTGGTCAGCGGCAAAAGTGTCTCGCAGAGCGGATATTCCTTCTTCGATTCCACCAGGTAGGCCGCAGGATTGGGCAGTTGATGGTATTTTTTTATCAGGCCGATTTTGAGATTTTCGAATGTTGACCCCGGTCCCCTCCGGACGGCGCCTATCTTCCAGGTTTTTATTTCCCGCTCGCCGGCCCTGGCATACAGCGCAGCCCTGTAGCGGTAGATCAGCGTCTCGGGGTTGCGTCCCCTCACGATAAAGACATACCCTTCATCATTTCTCAGCGGGATCACCCCTATGGGCTCCAGCTGCAGCTCCGACCGGATCTCCTCATACCGGTCCTCTCCCTCTTTCAGCGTACCGGAGAAGAGCGGCAGGGCATAATCCAGGATGTGCGTCAGCGCAGCAAATTCCCCGCTGTCCTTATAGAGCTCTTCATACCGGATCTGCAGGGCTTCCGGGTCAAACCTGACAGCCTTTTTCGGAAAATAATGCTGGATAACCTGTTTTTGCCTGCGAAAAGCGAGACCTTCTGCCAGGTGTTCCTGTAATTCTGTCAAGGCAGGGAAAAGCTTTTGTCGCGAAAAGTCATGCTTTACACCATTCAGATATGCCAATAAGACATATTTTTTGTATTCAAAATCGAGAAGGCCTTCGGTAAGCCAGTTCTTATCCAATTTTGTCATTGCGGTTACTTCTTTAAAATTCAAGTTAAAATATAAGTATTTTTCCCGAAAAACCAAAGTAAATTCTGATATTTATATGAGCACGCACAAAATGCGTCATCACTGCACGCTATTGCCAAACATACGCCCCCACATGAAAAAATGACAGTGTACCGGCGTTGGCACGGATTCTTTAAGAAGAGAGAATGTCTAAAAAAATTAACGACAACCAAAACATCGTTTATTACCATGTCAACTTTAGCAGAAGTAAAAGTTAATGTACAACCCTTGGCAGACCGCGTTCTTATCGAACCCGCTCCCGCCGATGAAAAAACAGCATCTGGTATCATTATTCCTGATACCGCGAAGGAAAAGCCACAGCGCGGTACCGTTGTAGCTGTGGGTCCGGGTAAAAAAGATGAGCCAATTACAGTTAAGGTTGGAGACACTGTGCTTTACGGAAAGTATTCAGGTACTGAGCTGACTGTGGAAGGTACAGACTATCTGATCATGCGCGAATCCGATATCTATGCTATCATCGGGTAATTGACGGTTTTTTCTCAAAACTCATTTCTAAATTAATTATTAAAATTTTTAACCATGTCTAAGAAGATATTTTTTGACGTAGAAGGCCGTGATAAAGTAAAGCGTGGTGTAGATACGCTGGCCGATGCCGTTAAAGTAACACTGGGGCCCCGCGGCCGTAATGTCGTAATCGACAAAAAATTCGGTTCTCCTTCCATTACCAAGGACGGGGTAACGGTTGCCAAAGAAATTGAGTTGAAGGATCCTTTTGAAAACATGGGCGCCCAGCTGGTGAAGGAAGTAGCTTCCAAAACCGCTGATTCTGCCGGGGACGGAACCACGACCGCTACCGTACTGGCGCAGGCCATCTACTCCATCGGTGTGAAAAACGTCGCCGCAGGAGCCAATCCGATGGACCTGAAGCGGGGTATCGACAAAGCGGTAGCCGCTGTCGTTAAAGACCTGGAAGAACAGAAAAAAAACATATCTACTTCGAAAGAAATCGCGCAGGTAGCCACCATCTCCGCCAACCATGACGAGGAAATCGGTCAGATGATCGCCGAAGCGATGGAAAAAGTGGGCAAAGAGGGCGTTATCACCGTAGAGGAAGCGCGCGGTACCGAAACAGAAGTAAAAACTGTGGAAGGTATGCAGTTTGACCGGGGATACCTTTCTCCCTATTTCGTGACCAACACTGAAAAGATGGAGGTCGAAATGGAGCGCCCCTATATTCTCATTTCCGAGAAAAAGGTATCTTCCATGAAAGAGCTGCTTCCTGTGCTGGAGCAGGTTGCCCAAAGCGGACGCCCGCTTCTGATCATTGCAGAAGACGTGGACGGAGAAGCGCTGGCTACCCTCGTGGTAAACAAAATCCGCGGTGCCCTGAAAGTGGCTGCTGTGAAAGCTCCCGGCTTCGGCGACCGCCGCAAGGCCATGCTGGAAGACATTGCCATCCTGACAGGCGGTACCGTGATCAGCGAAGAGCGCGGCTTCAAGCTGGAAAGCGCTACGCTGGATTACCTGGGAAGCAGTGAAAAAATCATCGTTGACAAAGACAACACCACGATTGTGAACGGGGCCGGCAACAGCGAGGATATCAAAGGCCGCGTCAACCAGATCAAAGCACAAATCGAAAACACTACTTCCGACTACGACCGCGAAAAGCTGCAGGAGCGTCTGGCCAAGCTTTCCGGCGGTGTGGCTATCCTCTATATCGGGGCAGCTACCGAAGTAGAAATGAAAGAAAAGAAAGACCGTGTGGATGATGCCCTGCATGCGACCCGTGCGGCCGTGGAAGAAGGCGTCGTAGCCGGAGGCGGTATCGCCCTGATCCGTGCTTCCGCTGCGCTGGATGGCCTGAAAGGCAGGAATGACGACGAAACCACCGGTATCAATATCATCCGTGTCGCGCTCGAATCTCCGCTTCGCACCATCGTGGCCAACGCAGGCGGGGAAGGTTCTGTTGTCGTGCAGAAAGTAAAAGAAGGAAAAGGCGGCTTCGGCTATAACGCGAAAGACAATACCTACGAAGATCTGCTGGAAGCGGGTATCATCGATCCGAAGAAAGTATCTCGTCTGGCACTGGAAAACGCAGCGTCTATCGCCGGCCTCCTGCTCACCACAGAATGCCTGATCGCTGACGATCCGGAAGAAGAAAAAGCACCGGCAATGCCTCACGGCGGCGGCGGAATGGGCGGCATGATGTAATCAGCTGAATGCTTACCACCTGAAAGAGGGACGGGCCGGAAGGGCCGTCCCTCTTCTTTTTTTAAACCTGCCTCCTATTCCTCTCCCAGTATCTTCCGCCTGTGCCGGGAGCCCCAGCGCTCCATGGCGTCCAGCACTTCGGACAAAGTTTCACTGTAAGGCGTAAGCGCGTACTCCACCGTGACCGGCCTGGTGTCGCAAACCGTCCGGCTCACCAGCCCGTTCATCTCAGCTCCTGGAGCTCTTTCGACAAAATCCGCGGAGATATACCCGCTTCCCTCGATAATTCGCGGAATCTCCGCTTGCCGTCCCGCAACACGACCAGCAGCACCAGTTTCCATTTACCACCGACAATATCCAACGTATCGCGAATGGCCAGCCGGGCCTTTTTACAAGCCTCCCCGGTATGTATAGTATCCATTTTGTAATCGGTATCCTTTTTGTAACAACTTACAAATATATATCATATCGACCTAATTTTGTGCCGGACATTATTAAAAAATAAAAGACAATGAATACCAGGAAAATCAAAACTGCAGCCGGCTGGACACTTACCCTGCTTGTATCGGCCCTGCTCTCGTTCAGCGCATTTTTAAAAATTACCCAGGAAGCGTCGGCCGTCGCCCAGGCTGCGGTGATCGGCCTGGATGCGGCCACCTACCGGCTGATCGGCCTGATCGAACTGGCGGCGGTAGTCCTTTTCATCATCCCGCGTACGGGGCTGCTCGGGACGTTGTTCCTGATCGCCTATATGGGCGGGGCCATCGT
>JBEBSO010000091.1:0-9857 GCA_040394275.1 Telluribacter sp. | reverse complement strand
GAAGAGAGAGATACAGAAGGTGTACTGGGCCGTAGTACGCAATCGCCCTGCGCAGCCCCAGGGGAAGCTCGTTCATTACCTGCTGAAGGATGAGGCGAAGAACATAACAAGGGCATTTGACCGCGAGGTGCCCGGTTCCCAGCGGGCGGAGCTGAGCTACCGCGTCCTGGGGGAGGTAAATAAATTCTTTTTGCTGGAGGTTGTCCCCGTCACGGGAAGGCCCCACCAGATCCGAGTGCAGCTTGCGCAGATCAATTCGCCGATCCGGGGCGATGTGAAGTACGGGTATCAGAAATTCAACCCGGACAACAGCATCAACCTGCACGCAAGGAGGCTGTTTTTTGAACATCCCGTCAGAAAAGAGCCGGTCATCTGCCGGGCGGGGGTTCCCCGTGACCCGTTCTGGGAAGAATTTATAGACCTGGACAAAGAGGAAATCAAGCTGGAAAATATGCCCTATCTTTTCGAATAAATCCAGGAAACCGTCGTATCCGTCTGTGTAAGTATATGTGGAAAAAACTTCAGGCCCGGTGGAATGTCAACAGCTCGTGGGACGTGCTGGTCATCCTGCTCGTATTTGCCTGCACGGGCTTTTCCGTGATGTATTTGAAGCGGTTCCTGTTCAGTATGACGGGATTGGATGCTGCGGAAGGCTGGCTGCGCTGGACTGTCAACATCCTTATCATTCTGCCGCTCTACCAGATGATCCTGATTGGCTGGGGATGGGTATTCGGGAAGTATGATTTTTTTCTTCGGTTTGTCAATAGGATGATCGCCCAACTCAGGAAGCTTGTAGGGATCAGGGGGTGACCAGGGCGGTGATCTCTTCTAAAGATCTATGTCCATCCACATTCTGACGGCCATTTTTTCCAGCATGTTGACGATGCCTTGAAAAGCGCCAAAAATGATACACAGCGGGAGGATGATGGGCAGGAACAGCAGCCACTGCAATGCCATGGTAAAATTGAAATTTCTTTTCTGAGCAATTTTCATACAAACAAAGGGCGTTTACCGGGTAGATGAGCAGGATTCTTGTATGACAAATCCAATAAAAAGTATAGTGTAAAAGTAATAAAAAATTATTTACAAAACCATAGGATAAATAATTTTATCAATTATAAACCCGGGAATTTAAGCCGAAAGCCCGTATGCCGGCTCGGCGGGTGTCGTTAAATTTTGTTAATTTGTAAAAAGACATCACATCCTGCAATGAACACCGCCGATATCATCCAGCTCCTGCCCGATACGATTGCCAACCAGATAGCTGCCGGGGAGGTGGTGCAGCGCCCGGCCTCCGTGGTAAAGGAGCTCATGGAAAATTCGGTGGATGCAGGGGCTTCTTCCATCCGGGTGATGATCAAGGACGCCGGTAAAACCCTCATCCAGGTGATAGACGATGGAAAGGGGATGTCGGAAACAGATGCAAGGCTCTCCTTCGAACGGCACGCCACCTCCAAGCTCCGGACGTCGGAGGATCTTTTCAGGATCAGGACCATGGGATTCAGGGGGGAGGCGCTGGCATCGATCGCCGCAGTTGCCCAGGTGGAGATGCGGACCCGCCGGCCTTTCGACGAGACCGGGACCGTGATCCGGATCGAAGGTGCAGACATCCGGGGCCAGGAGGTGATCTCTACACCGGCCGGTACCAATTTCCTGGTGAAAAACCTGTTCTTCAACATTCCGGCCCGTCGCAACTTTCTGAAGTCCAACCCGGTGGAAATGCGCCATATACTGGATGAGTTCCAGCGGATAAGCCTGGCGCACCCGGAGATCGCCTTTTCCCTGTATCACAACGACCTGGAGGTGCTCAATCTCCCCTCCGTAAACCTTGCGAAGCGGATCGTGGATATTTTCGGGAAAAATTACCGGGAGCAGATCGCGCCGTGCCACGAGGAGACGTCGTTCGTCAGCATAAAGGGATATATCGGCAGGCCTGAATTTGCACGTAAGACCCGCGGCGAGCAGTTCTTCTATGTCAACCAGCGTTATATCAAGCACAGCTATCTCCATCACGCGATCGTAAGCGCTTTCGAGGGCGCCATACAGGAGGGAAGCCATCCTTTTTACGTGCTGTTTATCGAAATCGATCCCGCACATATTGACATCAATATCCATCCGACCAAAACCGAGATAAAGTTTGACGACGAGCGTGCCGTCTATGCCATTGTGATGGCTGCGGTGCGGAAGGCAATCGGTGTATACAACCTGGCTTCGTCCATAGATTTCGATGAGAACGTCAATTTCCTGGGCGGGGTGCCTGCCGCCGGCCGGGAAGCGCCTGCTGCCAGGCCGGTACAGGCGGAATGGTCTGCCGGTTCCAGGGATTTCAGCCGTAAAAAAGTAGGGTTTGAAGACTGGATGAAGTTGTTTGAGGGGAAAGACCGAGCATTGGACGAGCCCCCGGTACGGGAGGCGGCCGAAGCGCAGGAGCTGCCGCTCAATGAGCTCCAGTCGCTGACTTTTTCCAGCAAGGTCAACCGGCTGCCGGCCGAATTTGTACCGGCTCCGGATACCGATGCCATGTTGTTTCAGCTGTTTCACCAGTTTATCGTATCGCAGGCGAAGGACGGCGTAATGCTGATCGACCAGCGGGCCGCGCAGGAGCGGATCCTGTACGAACGGTACCGGCTGCTGCTGACCAAAAGGAACGGGGCCTGCCAGCAGCTGCTCTTCCCGAAAACCGTGCGGCTGTCCCCGGCCGACATGCAGCTGGTGCTGGAGACGAAAGCGGAGATCAGGAGCCTGGGCTTTGAATTTGAAGCGAGCGGCCCCAACGAACTGCAGGTAAAGGGAATACCGGCCGATCTGCCGGACGAAAACGAGCAGGAGATGTTCGAGGAGCTGGTCGAGCAGCTCAAGCAGAACTATTCCGAACTGAAGCTGAATAAGCCCGACAGCCTGGCGCGGTCCCTGGCCCGGCGTTTTGCCGGCCGTTACATGGCCCGGCTCTCCACTCCCGAAATGCATACGCTGATCGACCAGCTTTTCGCCACTTCCGATCCCCACCGTACGCCCGGCGGCGATCCGGTGATCGTGATGCTGACCAAAGACAAACTATTTAAACTTTTTAAGAGTTAAGACACAAAGACCTTTTTTATCTGCCATGTTCAATCTTACGCCTGTTGTCCGGAATCTCATCGTCCTCAATATCGTCATTTACTTCATTGACAGGAATGTATGGAGCCTGCTGCCCGATTTCGCGCTTTATTCTACGCTTTCCCCGTACTTCAAGCCTTTCCAGTTTGTCAGCTATATGTTCCTCCACGGAAGCTTCGGGCACATTCTCGGAAATATGTTCGGCCTTTTTATGTTCGGGCCCATGCTCGAGCGGATCTGGGGGCAGAAGCGTTTCCTGATTTTCTACTTTGTCACCGGGATCGGGGCCGGGGTGCTTTTTTCGGGCATCAATTATTTTGAGATTTCCGGCCTGCAGCGGGCAGTGTCGGTATTCGTGGATTATCCCAACCCGGATACATTTATTGACTTTGCGTCGAAGCATGCCGCCGACTTTTACCGGAACAACCTCGGTTTTATAAACAAGTGGGAAGCGGACCCGCAGAATGCCGACTATATCCGCCAGGCCGTTGCCGCTGTTACCAGCAGGTTTAATACGGAGCTGAACATCCCCATGGTCGGGGCGTCCGGCTCTATTTTCGGGATACTGATGGCCTTCGGGCTGCTGTTTCCCAATGTCGAGCTTTTTATCCTGTTTATTCCTTTTCCGGTAAAAGCCAAATATTTTGTTGCTTTTTATGGTTTATATGAACTATATTCAGGTATTCAAAATTCACCGTCGGACAATGTAGCGCATTTTGCGCATGTAGGTGGTATGCTTTTTGCATACATCCTTTTGCGATACTGGAATACGAGGAAAAGCAATTTCTATTAAGAAATGGGAGGAATATTCGATGACTTTAAAAGGGAGTTTTCCAAATCGGAGAATGCCCTCGTAAAAATTATTCTGATCAACACGGTGGTTTTTCTTACCCTGCTGCTGGTCAGGATTATTTTTACGCTGGGGCAGAATGCCGGTGTGTACGACTGGGTCGTGGATGTGCTCCGCCTGCCTGCAGATCCCTATGAATTCCTGCAGAGGCCCTGGACCCTTCTTACCTATTTCTTTACCCACGAAGACATCTTTCATATCCTCTTCAACATGCTCTTCTTCTACTGGTTCGGCAGGCTTATCGATGAATACATCGGTACCAAGCGGCTGGTGGCGCTGTATATACTGGGAGGAATTGTAGGCGGGCTTGCCTACATGGCGATCTATAACTTTTCCCCCTATTTCCACGAACAGGTGGAAAGATCCAGGATGCTGGGTGCCTCCGCGGCGGCCTTTGCGGTGGCGGTGGGCGCTTCTACGCTGCTTCCCAACTATACTTTCAACCTGATTTTCCTGGGGCCGATCCGGATCAAGTTTATCGCCCTTTTTTATATCATCCTCTCCCTGGCCAATTCGGTGGGGCCCAATGCCGGCGGCAACCTGGCGCACCTGGGCGGGGCGTTTCTCGGCTTCGCCTTTATCAAGCTGCTTCAGAACGGTACCGATCTGGGTAAGCCTGTCTATGCCGTGATGGGCCTGTGGAGCCGGTTGTTCCGGAGCCGTTCTCCCCAACGGGTCACTTACAGGGAGAAAACCGTGTACCGGAGCAGCACTTTTTACGTGCCTTCCGCCCAGTCTGCTCCCCCGGTGGAGGCGCCGGACCAGGAGGAAATCGACATGATCCTTGATAAAATATCCAAATCGGGTTATGAGAGTCTTACCAGGGAAGAAAAGCAGAAGCTTTTCAGGGCAAGCCAGCAGAAGTAGGTGACAGATACATTTAGGGACCGGTGCCCCGGTTTAATTTTTTAATCGCTAACTTTGGCGTGCTACCCTGAGGGCCGCCGACATTTGATTTTTAATTTAGTACTTCCCGAAATGCTTATAACACCTGGTAAGCTGCTGGCTGAAATTAACACCCCGGAAGATCTCAGAAAACTGGACCCGGAACAACTTCCCCAACTTTGCAAGGAACTGCGTCAGTTTATCATTGACAACGTGTCCGTATACGGCGGACATTTCGGTGCCAGCCTGGGCGTAGTGGAGCTCACCGTAGCCCTGCATTACGTGTTCAATACGCCTTACGACAGGCTGATCTGGGATGTGGGGCACCAGGCGTACGGCCACAAAATCCTGACAGGACGAAGAGATAATTTTTACACGAACCGGTTGTACAGGGGGATTTCCGGATTTCCCAAACGAAAGGAAAGCGAATACGACGCTTTCGGAGTGGGGCATTCCTCTACTTCGATTTCGGCCGCCCTCGGAATGGCAATCGGGTCGGCCCTTCAGCAGGACACCCAGCGGCAGCATATTGCCGTGATCGGGGACGGCGCCATGACTGCGGGAATGGCCTTCGAGGCAATGAACCATGCCGGGGCCGCCGACAGCAACCTGCTGATTATCCTGAATGACAATTGCATGGCCATAGACCCCAATGTGGGCGCCCTGAAGGAGTATCTTACGGACATAACGACCTCCCAGACCTATAACAAATTCCGGGATGAAGTGTGGAACCTGCTGGGTAAGATGAGCCATTTCGGGAAGAGCGCACAGGAAATTGTATCAAAGGTGCAGAACGCGCTGAAGTCTGCCGTGCTCAACCAGAGCAATTTGTTCGAGTCACTGGGATTACGGTATTTCGGCCCCATCGACGGGCACGATATCGATCACTTGACACAGGTGCTGAAAGACCTGAAGCAGATCCCGGGGCCGAAGCTGCTCCACTGCCTGACCGTCAAGGGAAAAGGATACGGCCCGGCAGAAAAAGACCAGACCAAATGGCATGCACCGGGCCTGTTTGACAAGGTGACCGGCGAAATACAAAACAAGGTGTACCTTACGGCACAGGCTCCCAAATACCAGGATGTATTCGGCCATACACTAGTGGAGCTGGCCGAAAAGAACCCCCGGGTCGTAGGAGTGACTCCCGCCATGCCGTCCGGCTCTTCCATGAATATCATGATGAAGGCCATGCCGGACCGGGCTTTCGATGTAGGGATCGCCGAACAACATGCCGTTACTTTTTCTGCCGGGATGGCCACCCGGGGAGAAGTCGTCTTCTGCAACATCTATTCCACTTTCATGCAGCGGGCCTATGACCAGGTAATCCATGACGTGTGCATTCAGGAAATTCCCGTGATATTCTGCCTGGATCGTGCGGGGATTGCCGGCGCCGACGGCCCGACCCACCACGGCGCCTACGACATAGCGTACATGAGATGTATTCCCAATATGATCGTGGCAGCGCCCATGAATGAGCAGGAGCTCAGGGATATGATGTATACCGCCCAGCTGGACGAAACCCAACGCTCCGGAAAGGCTTTTACCATCAGGTACCCGAGGGGGCAGGGCGTGATGCCGCAGTGGCGCACCCCGTTCAGCAGGCTGGAGATCGGCCGGGGCAGGCTGGTGAAGGACGGGAAGGATATCGCCGTTCTTTCGGTGGGACATGTCGGGAACTATGTGGCCGAGGCGGGGGAAGCGCTTGCGAAAGAAGACATTTCGGTGGCGCACTACGACATGCGGTTTATCAAGCCGCTGGATGAAAGCCTGCTACATGCCGTTTTCTCCCGGTTCGATCGCGTGGTAACGGTGGAGGACGGTTGCCTGCAGGGCGGATTCGGCAGCGCGGTGCTCGAATTCATGGCCGATCACCAGTACAGTGCGAAGGTAAGGCGGCTGGGCATCCCGGATGTCGTCGTAGAGCACGGGGAGCAGCCCGAACTTCACAGGGAATGCGGCTATGACGTGGAAGGGATTTTGAAAGTGGTCCGCAGCCTCGTAAATGAAAATATCAAAGTGGTATGATCTTTCGCCTTTTTGCGATCTGTTTGTCTGCCGCATTCGTTTTCTCTCCGCGTTTTTCAGCAGCGCAAAAACAGGACCCTTCCTCACTTTTGTGGGAGATCTCCGGCAAGAATCTCGGGGCTCCTTCCTACCTGTTCGGCACCATCCACCTGATCTGCCGGGAGGATTTTTCCCTGGATGAAAACCTGAAAGAGCGTTTCGGGCGCGCACAGCAGGTCGTGCTGGAGATGGACATGGATGATCCGGAGCTGATGGTAGCCATGGCCTCGGCGATGATGATGAAAAACGGGGCGAAGCTGAGCCGGCTTCTTCCGGCCGGAGCATATCAAAAAGTAACGGGTTATTTCAGGGATTCGCTGGGGATGGATATTTCGGCGTATGACGGTATTAAGCCGCTCATGCTGATAGGTGTCCTGTTCCCGGGAATAATGGCCTGCGAGGTCAGGTCCTACGAAGCGGCATTCGTGGAAATGGCCGGGGCGCGGGGGATACCGGTGGAGGGCCTGGAGACCGTCTCCGACCAGATGGCTGCTTTTGACCGCATCCCCGAACAGGCCCAGGCCCGGCTGATACTTTCTGTAGTGGAAAACCCGGTAGCTGCCCGCCGGGAATTTATAGAGCTCGTAAGACTGTACAAGCTGCAGGATACGGCGGCGCTTTTCAAGCTCACCCGCGAAAGCAGGTTCAGCCTGGAAGGGGCCGATGAAATGCTTCTCGATGAACGAAACCGCAAATGGATACCGGTAATGGAGAAATTCATGACCGGGAAACCTACTTTTTTCGCAGTCGGCGCGGCGCATCTGGACGGAGCGCACGGCGTGATCAGCCTCCTGAAAAAACAGGGGTATATGGTTAAACCGTTATGATTTTCGCGTTTTTTGCTGTATTATTCGGCATTCATTCCGGGTAATCCGGAAAACCATGAAAAAAGGCGCCCCGGGGGTGAGCCGTGCGCATGCCGCACATACAAACAGGCGATGAACAAACGGCGAACTTTTGAACCTGGTGTTCCGCAGCTCCAAAGTTGTTTTAGCGCTATAGTTGAACTTTAGAACGTTTTGAACCTCTTTAACTCTTTATTTTTTTACAGATGAAAACAAATCGTCTGAAAAATGTCCTGCTTATACTTCTCGGTCCGCTGCTGTTTGCAGGCTTCCGGGCCACGGAGGATGACGTTGTAAAAAAGCTGGTCGAAAAGCTGAATGCCTACGGGAGGGTTTACCCGATAGGCAAAGCCTATCTCCACCTTGACAGGGGAGCTTATGCGGTGGGCGATACGATCTGGTTTAAGGCTTACCTTGCAGACGGGTTTATGCACCATGCGGACACGACGAGCAAGCTTTTATATGTGGATCTCGTGGAAAACGCTACCGGGAAAGTAAAAAATGTCCGTTACTTGAGAATGACGGAAGGGACGGGAAGAGGCGATTTTATCCTGAAAGACTCCCTGGAAGCAGGCCTGTATACGATCCGGGCGTACACCAACTGGATGCGTAATTTCAAGGAGGATTACTTTTTCCGCCGGGAGGTGGAGATTTTCCGCCATGACCGGGAAAATCCGGCGAGGGCTTCCGGTAAGGCGGAGATAAGCCTGCAGTTTTTCCCGGAAGGAGGAATCGCGCTGGAAGGAGTGAGCAACCGCATCGCTTTTAAGGCGGTCGGGCCGGACGGGCTTGGTGTGGAGGTGGAAGGCTTCGTGCTTAACCAGGCGACAGGCGATACCGTCACGGGATTTCACAGCTCACACTTGGGAATGGGCTATTTCAGTTTGGATCCGCAGCCGGGCGTACGCTATCAGGCCAGGGCCAGGAACCCGGATCAGGCAAACTATCGTGATTTTGCCTTACCGGAATTCCGGAGCTCCGGTTACAGCATGATCGTGGACAATGTGACCAATAAAAATGATGTCAGGGTATTTGTATTCGGCAAAAACATTCCGTCGGAAGCAGACCTGACGATCCTGGTGCATACCAGGGGCGTAGTAGGGCTGGCGGCGAAGCTGAAAGCAAGACAGGGACGGGCATCCTTCGCCTTTCCCCGTAAGGAGCTTCACGAAGGGATTTCTGCCATCACGATTTTTGATGAAAAGGGCCGTGCAATACTTGAACGGGTGATTTTTGTCGACCATAACAACAGGTTGAACATCCAGGTGAAGCCTGTGAAGCCGGTATACGGGAAACGGGAGCGGGCAGAGCTGGAAATTGTGGCTACGGATTCGGCAGGCAAGCCGGTGCAGACCAGTCTCTCGCTGGCGGTAACGGACGGCAACCAGGATCCCGTTGGCGCGGACGGATTGAATATCATTTCCTACCTGCTTCTTTCTTCCGACCTGGAGGGGCATATCGAGGAGCCGGGCTACTATTTTAACCCGGATCACAAGGATGCGCGTATGAAAATGGATGTGCTCATGATGACCCAGGGATGGCGGAAGTTTAAATGGGAGGACGTGCTCCGGGAGTCGCTGCCCCAGCCGCAGCGGTTTGTGGAAGGAGGCTTTTCGATAGAAGGAAAAGTGACCCGGCTGAATTCGAGGCAGCCCGGAAAGGTTAACCTGACGATCATGGTAACCGAAAGGGACGGCAGGCAGGCATTCGGAACTGCGATGACGGATGAGTCGGGCCTGTTCAACGTGTTCAACATGGACATCCGCGACACGACCAAAGTGCTTATCCAGGCGGCCAACCAAAGGGGAAACCGCAACCTGAAGATCACGGTTACTCCCTTGTCTACCCCGGAGGCCACCGTCATCCGGGTACCCTATAACCCGGTCGTTTTCGATGCGCAGGAGCTGGCGGAATTTCTGAAGCGGGCCCGTGAATACCAGAACTATCTCCGGTTGGCCAGGGAAAGAGGAGAGCGTGTGCTGGACGAGGTAGTGATCGCCGAGAGAAGGCGGAGGGAAGCAGATGAGGATCCCAGGAGGATATACGGGGAGGCCGACGCGACCATTAAAATGTCGGAGATGATCGTCGGGAGCGCCCAGAATATACTGGACTTTATC
>JBEBSO010000090.1:0-9888 GCA_040394275.1 Telluribacter sp. | reverse complement strand
GAAATCCCGGATTGTCGTTGCGCTGCGGACCAATAAATTCCGCTACGGCACCAGGCCCGAAGTCAGGCCGGATACCAACCAGATTTACTGGAACCGGAGCGCTTACCTCCTGTCCCTCGGTTTCTCCAACCGGGATTACCAGCGGGACGTGCTGATCTACGGCTTCGGTCGTACCGAAGACGTGCCGATCGGAACCCGTGTGGCGCTGACGCTCGGGACCGAGCATACCGAATTCGGGCAGAGAGGGTATGGCGGGGTGCAGGTGGCCAGCGGCAGGTACCTGCCCGGCGAGCTGGGCTACCTGTACGGACTGGCCAATATCGGGAGCTATTACCAGACAGGAATGCCGCGGCAGGGGGTGATCAGCACCCAGCTCAGTTATTTCAGCCCGCTCATCCCCATCGGCCTGACCAGGCTCAGGCAGTTTGTCAACATCAGGTTTGTCGAAGGGCTCCGGCGCGACCCCGTGGACTATATGAACGTCAGCGGCGACAGGGGCTTCAGAGGGGTATTCAGCGAGCAGCTGATCGGCAATAAGTGGCTTACCTTCGGGCTGGAGTCGGTGGTGTTTTCGCCCGGAAGCATCCTGGGCTTCAGATCGGCGATCTTCGCTTTCGCCGACTTGGGGAAAGTCACCCTCAACAACAGCATCTGGGGCAGCCCCTTTTACCAGGGGTATGGAGTCGGCCTGCGGCTCCGTAATGAGAACCTCACCTTCAATACGATCCAGCTGCGGTTTGGATTTTATCCGAATATTATCGGGATCAGCGACCGGCTTCGGTTCGGGCTGGACGGAGAGGTGCCTTTGCGGCTTCCTGATTTCGATATTTCGGCCCCCGAGATCATCCCGCTGAAATAGACTTTTCCGGGAAGCGGTCCGGGGGAATACGACCGGAGGCTAAATTGATTTGGGAAAATTTCACTATTTTAACTTACTTTGCAAGAGCAAACTTCTGAGGATACAACCGCTCAGTGAATACCATACATTCAAAATAAAGCACCATGAATATTGCAGTCGTAACAGGCTCCGCCGGATTGATAGGAAGTGAGTCAGTAGCATTTTTAGCAGATAAGTTTGATCTGGTCGTCGGGATCGACAATAACCTGAGGCAGTACTTTTTCGGTGCGGACGGCAATACCGACTGGAACAGGGACCGGATCAAAGAATCATATGCCAACTACAGGCATTTTGTGGCGGATATCCGGGAAGTAAGCCAGCTGGAGCCTGTTTTTAAGGAGTTCGGCACGGATATAAAGCTGATCATCCATACAGCGGCGCAGCCCAGCCACGACTGGGCGGCCAAGGAGCCGTTCACGGATTTTACCGTCAATGCAAACGGTACGCTGAATATGCTGGAAATGAACAGGCTGCATTGTCCGGAGGCGGTATTTATCTTTACCTCCACCAACAAGGTATACGGGGACAATCCGAATTACCTGCCGCTGGTCGAGCTGGAAACACGCTGGGAGATCGATCAGGACCACCCCTATTTCAGGGACGGGATCGACGAGCACCTCAGCATCGATCATACCAAGCATTCGGTCTTCGGGGCGTCAAAAGTGGCTGCCGACGTGATGGTGCAGGAATACGGGCGTTATTTCGGGATGAAGACGGGCATTTTCAGGGGAGGATGCCTGACCGGACCCAACCATTCGGGCGCACAGCTTCACGGCTTCCTGGCCTACCTGATGAAATGTGCGATCACCGGCCAGCACTATACCATTTTTGGATACAAAGGAAAGCAGGTGCGGGACAACATCCATAGCCACGACCTGGTAAACATGTTCTGGCATTTTTACCAGAACCCGCGCCCGGGAGAAGTGTACAATGCAGGCGGCGGCAGGTTTGCCAACTGCTCGATGCTGGAGGCCATCGCGCTCTGCGAGAAGATAACAGGCAACAAGGTCAACTATTCCTATTCGGATACCAACCGTATCGGGGACCACATCTGGTATGTCAGCAATCTGAACAAATTTAAAGAACACTATCCGGGCTGGAACTGGGAGTATGGATTGGAGGAGACCCTCGTGCAGATTCACGACGGTACGGCAGCCAGACTGTCAGGACAGATAGCCTAATGGTGTATGCCGGAGAAAACGATCATCTTAATCCCCCAGTTTAATGATTGGGAAGCGCTCCATCTCCTGATCGCGCAGATCAACAGGGTTGTGTCGCCGGACACGCTGTCCTCTGCCTCTCTGCTGATTGTGGATGATTGTTCGTCGGTGGAGCAGACCGTCCCTTTCCCGGCATTTGGCGGACAGGAAATAAAGGTACTGCGGCTGTACCGCAACCTGGGCCATCAGAGGGCCATAGCGGTGGGTCTTTCGTATATCTCGGAGGAAACGGATTGCGACAAGGTCGTGGTGATGGACGCCGATGGGGAGGATGCGCCCGCGGACATCAATATCCTGCTTGAAAAATCAAAACAGGCGCCCGGCCGGCTGATATTTGCCCACCGGACCAAGCGCAGCGAAGGGCTGCTGTTCCGGGTATTTTATTTTGTCTACAAAATCATCTTCAAGCTGTTTACCGGGAAGGTAATCAACTTCGGGAATTTCAGCGTGCTGCCGAAGGAAAAAGTCCGGAACCTGGTCCGCGTGTCCGAGATCTGGAACAATTACCCGGGAGGTGTAATCAAGTCGAGGCTTCCGTATGAAGGGGTGCCGCTCGAACGGGCGAAGCGCCTGGCGGGAGAGAGCAAAATGAACTTCTTTTCCCTGGTGCTGCACGGTCTGAGCACCATATCGGTGCTGATCGATATCGCCGCCGTCCGGATACTGGTGGCTTCCATTGTCATGTCCGTCGGGGTGGGTATAGTCATCCTGTTTATACTCTTCCTCAAGATAGCGGGCAATGCCACGCCCGGCTGGGCTTCGACGCTGAGCTCCACATTGATGATCGTGATGCTGCAGGCGCTGCTGCTGTCCCTGTTGCTGGTATTCATGGTGCTGCAATACCGGACCCAGCAGCATTTTATCCCCGCCCTGCACTACCGCGACTTTATTGAGAAGGTGGAAACCATTTCATAGACCGATGCTGACTTTCGACAATAATCCTGTTGTGTATTGGGCACTCTGCTACTTTATTGCATTGGTTGTTGTCTTTTCTTCTGCTTCGGGGAAGGTGTCGGATACCCTCTTCGTTTTTTTTTCTCTGGGCCTTCTGACGTTGGCGAGACTGCCCGTTATCCGGTTTAACCGGGAGCTGAACCCGGACGAAAGCCAGATGATCAGCCATGCGCTGACGCTGCGTGAGGATCCCGTGTACTGGCGCAGCGTGGACGGGACTACGATCGGGCCCCTGGACAATTATGTGCTGGTCATTCCTGACCTGCTCGGGCTCCAGATCAATTATTCTACCGCGAGACTGGTCGGTCTGGCCT
Organism: Telluribacter sp.; assembly: GCA_040394275.1. GTDB lineage: Bacteria > Bacteroidota > Bacteroidia > Cytophagales > Spirosomataceae > JBEBSO01. The sequence goes on along the minus strand of JBEBSO010000090.1, from coordinate 6,502 downwards.
GTCTTTTCATCGCTTTTCTCTCTTTTTTTGATACGGTAAGGATATGGTTCGGGGCGGCCGCGGCGCGAACGGCCGGTCTTTTCCCGCTGTTGCTTTTGTCGTTTACCCGTGATCCGGACTTCCTGCATTTTTCGAGCGAGCAGCTGCCTGTCGCGTTGCTGGCGGTAGCCCTGTGGCTGCTGGCCCGGCTCAGCAGGCAGCGGATCCACCCGGTCCGGGGCCTGTTCTGGTTTGGTTTTACGGCAGGGTTGCTGCCGTTCGCCAAGCTCCAGTCGGTGCCCCAGGCGTTGGTGCTGGTGGCGGCCTGTGTTGTCATGATATGGACTTCTGGCGGACCGGTCCGGCAAAGGCTCGTCCGCTCGGCTGCCCTGGGTGCCGGCGGGCTTGCGTTTCCGCTGCTCGTGCTGCTCTGGACCGTGGTATTCGGCGTTGCCAAAGACCTGGTCGATTTTTATATCCTGGGCAACCTGGAGTATGCGGGTGACGGCCAGGGCAGCCCCGCGGGTGCCGTCCTGAAATTTGCGGACTTGCTCAGGAGAAGTCCCGATTTCGCATTTTATTTCCTGTTTGCCTGTATGGCAGTGATGGCCGGGCTGGCGGCAGGCCGTAAACGGGAGCAGCAGAGCAGCCGGCTGATTACCTTTACCCTGGTCGTCTACCTGTTGACAGGGATCTACGCGGCTACCCAGACGGGGCATCTCTTCGCGCACTATCTCAACTTTTGCATTTACCCGGTGGCGCTGCTTGTGGCGCGGTTCGGGGGAGCGGGAATAGGCACAAAACCGGCCGGGCGTTTTTACCCGGTGATCCTGCTGGGCTGGCTGGCTATGACGGAGGCGTATTTTTTCTTGGAAAACCGGCAGCTGAACCGGTACCCTTCGGTCGGGAGCACAACGCTGCACCAGAGCGAAACCGCGAAAAAGATAAAAGAGTACAGCCGTCCCGGGGACCGCATGGCCGTATGGGGATGGCAATGTGCCTATTACGTGGAGGCGCAGCTGGCACAGGGAACTGCCGAAAACCACACCGAGCGCTGTATTTATCCGCATCCCCTGCGGGAAACTTACAGGGCGCGCTACCTGGCAGACATGGAAAGGAACCTGCCCGTTTTTTTTATCGATGCCGTGGGGAAAAACAGCCTCTGGCTGCAGGACAGCCTCACCCAGTCGCACCGCAGCTTCGGGGAGCTGGCCGGGTTTATAGCGGCCCATTATGACCTCGTGGATGTGCCGGACGGCAACCTGCTGTATGTAAGAAAAGACAGGGCCGCCCGCAGGGCGGCCCCCTGAACAGCGCCTAGTTTCCGGATTTGTCCGGGAAAGCCGGGATGGAAGGCACTCCCCTGGGGCCCGGTGCGGCCAGCTTCTTTTTCATCTCTTCAATGGCCCGGTTCAACTGGGCATCCTCTCCCTTGTACTCCAGGTAAGGATCGTTCACCACCTCGATGTCCGGCTCTACCCCTTCGCCTTCGATGATAAACCTGGAGCCGTCGGCCGCAAAATGGGCGAACTCCGGTTTTCTCATGTCTCCGCCGTCGATGAAAGGCAGTGTTCCCCTTATACCGACCACGCCTCCCCAGGTGCGTTGCCCGAGGAGAGGCCCGATGCCGTAGAACCTGAACTGGTAGGGGAACAGGTCCCCGTCAGAAGCCGAATACTGGTCGATCAGGCAGATCTTGGGCCCTACCTGGGCGTCCGGTTTGATGGTGGGTGTTTTGGCATTGCGCATCATGGCCCCCAGCGCCGGCTCCCGGCGAAGCCGTTCGATAATCATGGGCGATACATTCCCACCGCCGTTGCCGCGGTCGTCGATGATCAGCGCCTCCTTGTCCAGCTGGGGATAGAAATACCGGGCAAACTGGTTCAGCCCGGCCGGACCCATATCCGGGATATGCAGGTAGCCGATTTTTCCGCCGGAGGCCTTGTCCACCCTGGCGATGTTGTCCTGCACCCATTGGTGGTAGTACAGCTCGGATTCGTCGGCGATGGGCTGTACCATTACTTTCCTGGCTCCTTTCTCCGACGGGAGGGTGTTTACTTCCAGCTCCACAATCCGGCCGGCCTTGCCGATCAATGCCTCGAAGAGGTTGGAAAGCTCCTTTACGTTTCTCCCGTCGACCGACAGGATATAGTTCCCTTCCTTTACATCGACGCCCGGCGCCCGGAGCGGGGATACAAGGTTTTTGTTCCAGCTTTCCCCGGACAGGATAAAATCGACCCGGTAATACCCGCTCCTGTCGCGGCTGAAGGTCCCCCCGAGCAGGCCCATCCGGATCCGCTCCACTTCAGGCCGGTCGCCGCTGTTCACGTAGGCATGGCCTGCATTGAGCTCCCCGATCATTTCGCCGATCAGGTAGGTGAGGTCGTTGCGGTGATTTACATGGGGGAGGAGGGGGGTATATTTGTCTTTTATGGCTTCCCAGTTTACGCCGTGCATTCCCGGGTCATAGAAGTAGTCCCGCATCTGCCTCCAGCTTTCCCCGAATACCTGCCTCCACTCGGCCTTCAGGTCGGTGGTAACCTTCATATCGGTCAGCAAAAGCTTGTTTTTGGCTTCGGTTTTGCCCGTAGGCACGTCTTCCACATACCAGTCGCTGCCCCGCTGCAGCAGGATTTTTTTCTGGTCTGCGCTGATCGCGTACCCATTGAAATTTCCTATCTCGGCTTCTTTTTTATCCGACAGGTTAAAAAACTTCAGGGTACCCTGGCTTCCGGCTGACCCGGATATGTAATACAACCCGCCGGTCGTTGCCGTCAGGCTGTGATAATTTCCGGCCGGGACAGGCAGGCTTTCGATGCGGTCCCCGATCCCGGCTGCATCCACATTTGTAACGGGACTTTGCGTTTCGGAGGCGGCTTTTTTCTCCTTTTTAGGGCCCTCCTGCCTGGCCGGTGCCTGGTCTTTCCTGACGTGCACCTCGTCGTTCTCGATCCTGAATACGGATTCCTCCCCGGCCGACAGCCTGACCTGGTAGGGCCGGGTCATGTTGGTGTAGGCATGGTTCCATTCCGTTTCCGAATAGACCGGGTTGAAATCCCTTTTGGAGATGAAGTACAGGTATTTCCCGTCCGGACTGAACACGGGAAGACCGCTGTCGTACCAATGGTCCGTGACGGAGATCGTTTTCCGGGAAGGAATGTGGTACAGCTTTACCACGTCGAAAGCCCGCGCCCTGCCGGGTTCGGTAAAGGCGATCCATTTGCTGTCCGGGGAGAAGGCGTAATCGTCTATTTCCCGGCTGTCCGAATGCGCCACCAGCGTTTTCGTGCCGGAAGGGACCTGGACGAGGTAGAGGTCCTGGCTGCGGTCACCCAGTAACAGGTGCCTGCTGTCGGGACTCCATACCGGGTTGAATTTGTAGGCGCCTCCGCCTTTGGTGAGCGCGACAGCAGGAGAGGAGCCGTCCTGGTCCTGGATATACAGCTCGTCCTCGCCCGTCCTGTCGGAGAGGAAGCTCAGCCATCTGCCGTCGGGGCTCCACGCCACATTGCGGTCGTGGACACCGCTGCTCCGGGTCAGGTTTCGGGTGACGCCGCTTTTGGAAGGTACGGAGAAAATATCGCCCCGCGCCCCGAAAGCCACGCGTTTGCCGTCGGGAGAGAGGGCGAAGCTGCCGATATTCCGGGCGGCGTCCGTCATTTTATTTCTTCCCGTCGCCAGGTCCTCCGCCAGCGTGATGGTCAGCTTTTCCGTACGGCCGCTGAGCAGGTCGTACAGGTAGATGTAGCCGCCGTTTTCGAAGGCGATGGCATCGCTGCCCAGGGAAGGGAATTTTACATCATATTCCCTGAAATCAGTTACTTTTCGCGTCTGCCTGGTCCGGGTGTCGAATTCAAACAGGTTGGCGATCCGGTCCCGGTCGCTGACGTAATATACTTTGTCCCGGTAGTACATCGGGAAAATATCCTGTGCCGGATGGTTGCTGATGTTGTCCCATTTCCCGGATTTGATGTCGAAGATCCAGACATCGTCCGCCATGCCGCCCCGGTAGTACTTCCAGGTCCGGAATTCCCTGAAGACCCTGTTGAGGGCCAGCCGGGTGCCGTCTGCGTTGTACGTGGCCCAGCCTGCCACCGCAAACGGGAGCTCCTCGCTGAGGTCGCCGCTGACGGGGGCCTTCCAGAGCTTTCCTTTGAAGGCGTTGAACGAAGTGCCCCGGCTGCGGTAAAGCACATGCCTGTCGTCGGGGCTCCAGTCCATGACGATGTTGTTGGGGCCCATCCGGTCGGCCACGTCATCCCTGGAAAGGGTAGCCGTATAGGTAATCCTCCTGGGCTCCCCGCCGGCGGAGGGGATAATGAAAACTTCGGTATTGCCGTCGTACTGCCCGGTAAAGGCAATCTGCTTCCCGTCGTGACTGAATTTGGGAAACATCTCGTACCCGGGATGGCTGGTAATCTTACGGGCTGTTCCTCCGGACCTCGCCACGGTATACAGGTCACCGGCATAGGAAAATACGACCTGTCTTTTGCTGACGGCCGGGAACCTGAGCAGCCGGGCTTCCTGGCTTTTTGAAATGGTTAGCGTGAGAAAATAAATGAAAGCAAATGATAAGAGGTTTTTCATGTGTAGTGTATTGATGATTGAAATGACGTTTAAATGTACAAATTCTTTTTTACTAAAGCCGGATCACCCGGCGTCGGCCGCAGCACATGCGCACGCTATCCCGGAGTTAAAAAATTGCCCGGTAAATGCATTGCCGAATATTATTTTGTGCATGGTGATATATGGAACAAAATGAAGTTATTTCGGGTATATATTTATTATTTATTTTGAATATTTGAAAATTATTGTTCTTGCAAAGAATTTTATTTGGTTTCAAGAAAAAAGGGCTGTCTGAAATGACAGCCCCTTGGTAATTGCTTTCCCGCTCCGGCGGCAGCTTCCCGCTACTCCTGCAGGCTGAACTGTATGGGAAGTGTAAAGCGCACGCGCACGGCTTTCCCGTTTTGCCTGCCGGGCTTCCACCTGGGCATCATTTTTATTACCCTGACAGCCTCTTCATCGCAGCCGAACCCGATTCCCTTCGTTACTTCCACATTGGCGATCGACCCGTCGGCCATTACCGAAAACCGGACGAACACCTTACCGGAGACATTGGCGCGCGAAGCCTGCGGCGGATACTTCAGGTGCTGCTGTAAGAACCTGACCAGGGCATCTCTCCCGTTGAGGAACTCCGGCTGCTGGTCCACGTTCATATACTCCTTTTCTTCAGCAGGGGCTGCTTCCACCAGGGCGCCGGGTTCCCGGCCGATCCGCTCCGCCGGGGGAACGATGACCAGTACGTCCGGGGCCGTTCCCTCCGTGGTGACGTCCGAGATGGCGGCATCCCGGATCTGCTCGACCGTCGGCGGGGGCAGGTCTTCCACCGGATCGGCAAGCCGCCTTTTACGCATACAAAACAGTACCTTTTAATGGATGCAGGGGGAGTGCCTCGTTTGGGAGACGGGCACAACGGGGAGGCACGTCCGGGTGCGGCAGCGTGCAGGATTTGGTTCTGCGGGCCCGTATTACCTCGTCAGGGCATGGTCGAGATAGTCGATCTGCTCGGTGAGGCTGTCGTCGGCGTTGCCCTGCTTGTCCTTTTCCTTTTTCTCGCGGATCTTCTGAAGCTCGGCGGCCATCTCTTCCTTATAGGCCGGTATGTGGCCGGCAATCTGGTCCCGGATCTGGATCAGCAGGTCTACTCCGCGTTTGAAATTGGCCGTGTCGGTGATGCGTCCCAGGTACGCGGCGAAGGTGGGCACGCCGTTGTAACGGTCCTCGATATTTCCCCTCAGCAATGGGTCATAGACCTCGTCGAAGTCCGCGTCGGTTTTGGAGAAAATCTCTACCTGCTGTATGGCCCATTTCAGTTCTCCCCTGACGTCTTTCTTCAGCTCGGGAAGCAGTGACACCGCCATGGTTTCATCGAGGCTTGACAGCGCCTGCAGCGACAGCGCCGCTACCGTGTAGGAGGAGTCCCGGGTGCCGCGGATAAAAAGGGGCTTGTATTTCTCGTCTCCCACCTTGCCGAGGAAATCGATGGCCAGGGCCCTCACGATCCGCCTGGGGTCGCCGGATGCCATGGATTCTATCCTGGCGATGATATCGGCAGGCGTGCCGGCCGGGTCGAATGACCGGATGGCTTTGCCCCTGAGGAGGTAAAACGGGTCCCCGAGGGCCGATTGCAGGATGGCCGCAGCTTCCGGCTGTTGGGAGTCCGTACCGGCAAATTCCACGGCTTCCCAGCGGTCGGCCAGCCTGCCGGCGTGCTTGTACAGGTGCAGGTATTCGGAAGGCAGCCTGGTCTCTCTTTTAACCGCCAGCAGCACTTTGTTGCCGTCCACATTGACCAGGTCGGGACGTGCCGGTGAAGGAAGGAGAAAGGAATCGGACCTGCTTTCCATCCACACCATATGCCGCTGCACCTGCTTTCCGTGGTAGATGTCGATGGCGAACGGGAGCCGGAATACCTTGTCCTCTTCCTGGATCTGGCTCATCCGGACTTTTACTGTCTTCC
>JBEBSO010000089.1:0-9929 GCA_040394275.1 Telluribacter sp. | reverse complement strand
ATCGTCGAATTCTTGATGAGCGCCTGCCTCCAGTCTGTGGCCGGGTACAGATAAGGATCCGCGCCCTCTTTCGTGTTGTCTATTTTCTGAAAAGAATACGGCAGCTGGCCCAGCGGATCGCGGGTCAGCACGGCTTCATTGTGCAGGCGCATATAAGTCCGGGGATCCGCCAGCTCTACATTTTTTGTGGGCGACGAAATCGAATTTTCAATACGGAGCGACACCTTGGCGCTTCCCTCTTTTCCTTCTTTGGTAGTGACCAGGATTACCCCGTTCGCTCCCCGCGCACCGTAAAGCGCCGTCGCCGTCGCATCCTTCATGATCGAAAAACTGGCGATGTCGTCCACCTGCAGGCGGGCCAGGTCGGTGGTGGTCACCTCCACGTTGTCGATGAGGATAAGGGGATCGGTCTTATACCCGAAAGTGGTCACGCCCCTGATAAAAAAAGAGGCATTGTCCTGCCCGGGCTCGCCGCTTCTCTGATAGGCGATTACACCGGCGACCCTTCCCGCTATCGCGGTGGTAAGGTTACTGGAAGGGATTTTGAGGTCGCCGGGCTTGACCGACACTACCGCACCCACCATGTCCGTCCGCTTCTGCTCTCCAAAGCCCACCACCACCAGTTCGTCGAGGGATTTGGTATCCACCTCCAGCTTGATATCCAGCGTGGCCTTACCCGCCGCCGGAACCTCCTGGCTCACAAAGCCGACAAACGAGAAAACAAGGACGACGTTAGCGTCTTTTACGTTCAGTTCAAAAAGCCCCTCGGCGTTCGTCGTGGTTCCGAGGGTCGTGCCTTTTACCAGGATGCTGACGCCGGCCAGGCTCTCGCCCGCCTGGTCGGTTACCCGCCCCCTGATGGTGACATCCGCCTCCCTGGGGAGCCTGACGCGCTCTGAAAGCGGCCCGGAAAAAGCCTGGTCAGGCTGCGAAAGCTCCGCAAATACCGGCGCCTTCCGGATCGGCTCCTGCAAATCCCCGATCACCGGCGTATTTACCCGCCTGCGGCTGACAACAATGGTCTGATCATGGATGGTATATGTTAGCGGCTGGTTGACAAAGGAGGCCCTCAGAACTTCCTGGAGACTGGCCTTGTGCACGTTCAGGCTCACCTTCTCCGCTTTTTTCAGCATTTCCAGATCACAGACATAGTAGTATCCCGTTTGTTCCCGGATGGTCTGCAATACCTCCAGAAGCGTTGCATTCTTTTTTCTGAAAGAAATGTGCTGCGCTTCAGAGGTTGCGGCAAGCCCCTGCAGGATAGCGACAAGAAAGAAAAGTAGGGTTAATTTCATGATTAGCAAAAATTTGCGCGGGTGGCTGTCTGCCGCAAAAGCCATACACCCACAGCCCAAACGGTATCGAGTATACGAAACCGATGGGCCGGTTTTGACCTTGTACAATAATTTCACACTTTTGGTTGTTGGTTTACTATTTGATAATCGTTTTAGCCGATGATTTCAGGAATGAACCGATCTTAGCCGGCTACGTCGCGAGCGTATCCGGCTTTTCTGCACTTTCCTTTCTATCGAATCAAATTATAGATGATCACGTCATTTGATTTCAGGTTTAAGGTTTAAAATGGTTTAACTATAATCTTGTTGCCTTCCACCAGGAAGCGGATCCCGCCGGTGAGCTCGAGCATTTTCAACACCTCGGATACGTTCTTTTTCCTGGATATAGTCCCAGCGAAAGCCTTGTTGTCCACGTTGCCTTCGTAGACAATTTCGACGTTATACCACCTGGCGATCTGCCGCATCATATCGCGGATGCTGCCGTCAAATTCAAACCTCCCCTCTTTCCAGGCAATCGCGGTACTCACGTCTACCGAGCGGACCTTTATGCCGGATGATGCGCCCCCCGCCTCCATCGACTCAATGCGCGCCTGCTGCCCCGGGGTCAGCTCCTGCACATCCTGTCCGGACTTCACCTGCACAGCCCCCTCCAGGAGCGTCGTCCTGATCTCGGGCTCGTTCGTATAAGACTGTACATTGAAGTGCGTGCCCAGTACCCGTATTTCCGTATCTTTCCGGCGCCCCGACCTGACTTTGACATAAAAAGGACGCAGTTTGTCGGGTGCGATCTCAAAATATACTTCACCCGTCATCTCCACTCCCCTGTTCCGCGAAGCGAACGAGGTGGGATAGGTCAGGCTCGAGCCTGCATTCAGCCAGGCTTTCGAACCGTCCGGCAATACAATGCGGTATTGCCCGCCCAGGGGCGTCGAGAGGGTATTCATACCGTGCTCCCCCGCCTCCCGGGGATAGCTGAGCTCTCCCCGCTCCCGGTCGTTGGAAATGCCCCGGAGGTGCAGCGCATTCTCGCTGGCGCTTGCCTCCAGGTTCAGCACGGTACCGTCGGCCAGCGCGAGGCTGGCCCGTTCTCCCCCAGGGGCTACGTCGCCCGGCAGCTGCACCGAAAATGAAGGATCCATATCTCCCGGGCGGCGCGCTGCCAGCTCCCTGTAGCCAAAATAGCATATGGCCGCCACTGCGGCAGCGACTGTCGCCACCCGAAACCAGAAACGCCCTCCATAACGGCGGTAGCCTACGTCGGTATCCGCCCCGGACCCGGTCTCCGACAGCGGGTGCAGAATCTCCCCCAGGATCCGCCCGGACTGCTCCTCATCCAGGACAGGCGGGTTTGCCTCGAACTTAAATCTTTCGAAAATCAGCCTTTTCAGCTGCTCTTCATGTACACCGGAACTCACCAGCCCCAAAAACTCCTGCCTCTCCTCCGGCGTAGCGCTTTGGTCATAATACTTCAGGAAAAGATACTCCAGGCGTTGTGCTGACATACATTTAGCTGTTACAAAAACCGGCTGCAAAATCAGTTTTTGCATTAAAGACTCCCCGGCCCGCAATCCGGGGGACAAGCACCCGGGATTTTTTTTTAAGGCCGCAGGCCGGCGGCTAAAAACAGCCAGGAAATCAGCATACCCAGCCGGGAATAGCTGTAGGCCCTGATGTGGCGGGTGGCCCGCGCCAGGTACGTTTTTACGGTTTCGGGGGAGATGTCCAGGAGCTTGGCAATGTCTCCCCGCCTGAGATTTTCCTCCACGCTCAGGAGGTACACCTGTTTCTGCTGCGGGGAGAGCAACGCTATGGCTTCTTCCAGGACCAGCGCGTATTCCCTGGCCACCAGCTGGCTTTCCGGGGTATTCGGATCGCCGAACGCTTCCCCGCTCCAGCTCCCCTCGGCCAGCTCCCGGCGGCTGATGCGCTTCAGGCAGGAAAATGCCTGGTTGCGTGCTACGATAAAAAGATAGTCGTCAAATTTCTCGATGGCAGGCAGGTGTTCCCGTCTCTTCCAAAGACGCAAAAATACCTCCTGAACAATTTCCTCGGCTTAAAAAACGGATTTGGTCAACTTAAGCGCCACACCATACACCTGATCCTTATACTGATCAAAAAGCCTGCCGAATGCAGCCTGATCGCCCCGGGCTATGTGCGTCAATAAATCTTCCATTTCGAGTCTGCCAACCATTTTACAATTGCAATCCGTCAACCCGCCCCCCGTTTCGGAAGGAGAAAACACCAATACCCAACCAAATTTGGTATTGGTGGCGAAATATATGTTAAAAATCCGGGAAATCCATCCTAAAAAATCAATCCCTGTGCCTGCAAGGCCGGCGCTGCGAATTTTGCCGCCGCGTTTTTTGTTCTAGCCTTGTATCCAAAATGGCCTGCCGGCATTTTGAGTGTTCCGAAGACCCTGTATTGTTTATTAAAGAGAATTAAAAAGATCGCCGTTTTTCATGAACAGGGAACTCTCTAAAGCCTATCTGGCCCTCGGCCTGGTTTGCGTGGTATGGGGCACCACTTACTTTTTCATGCGTATCGGGGTAGCTACCATTCCCCCGTTCCTGTTTTCCGGGATCCGCCAGACCCTGGCCGGCTTCATCCTGCTCCTCTACCTGAAAGCCACAGGCAGGCTCAGCCCGCTGAACCGTACGGCGATCGCCCGCGGCGCGCTGACGGGCGTGCTTATGCTTGCCCTGGGGAACGGTATCGTCGGCTGGAGCGAGCAGTACATCCCCAGCGGCCTTGCCGCGCTGATCCTCTCCATCATGCCGGTATATATTGTAGTGATCACTTACCTGAGCGGCGCCGATGCCCGCCGCCCGGGCAACCGGGTGCTGGCCGGGCTCGGTATGGGAAGCTTTGGCATTCTGCTGATGTTTAAAGACAACCTGTCCGATTTTGTCAACCCGGGATATTTTGCAGGGATGATCGTCGCTTTCATTGCCGCCCTGTCCTGGGCTGGCGGCAGCGTGCTGACCAAATACAGGCCTTCCGGCGCTGACGCGCTGTCCAATGCCACCATACAGATGGTTGCCGGAGGCGGCTTCCTGCTGCTCATGAGCCTTGCCGGGGATGACTACAGCACGCTGCACATGATAAGCCGGGAAAGCATCTGGTCCCTCCTGTACCTGGTCGTGATCGGCTCCCTGATTACGTATCCCTGCTTTGTCTATGCGCTGGAAAAGCTTCCTGTAGGCATCTCTTCCATTTATGCCTACATCAACCCGTTTATCGCCCTTCTGCTGGGCTTCCTTTTCCTCGGGGAAAAGCTCACCTGGATCACCTCCGGCGCACTTGCCGCCGCACTGACCGGCGTCTACCTGATCAACACCGGCTACCGCGTGAAAACCGCGTCGGGCCGGCAATAGCAGGCGGGGGATTTTTCATACCATTTTTCCTGCGGGGTCCGGTTTCGCACGGCCATTTCCTGCCATAACAAAACAATACCTTCACAATTTGATAAAAGTGAAGCTTCAAACCACTAAATTGGCACCGGAAAATCCAAACCCGGATATTCCCGCTCCTGCCGGGGGCCGCGCTGCCGTTCAGGAAAGTAACCCGGCGCAAAAAGGTCACGGGGACAATATATCCCAACCTCGGGCGAACGGGTAAATTTCAGTCGTTCCACTCTTTTTACAAAATATTATGACAGGCCGTGCCAATAGAACAAAAAAGCTATATTTGCTTGCGGGTACGTTAACGAAAGCCATTTTAAACAGATTATGAATATTAATAACGAAAACAAAATATTCGGGTTCGGTATTATCGGGACCGGCGCTATCGCCTCCATCCATGCAAAAGCCATCCAGGCCATCCCCAACGCGAAGCTGGTGGGCGCTTACAACAAGACCTACAGCAAAGCGGTCAGCTTCGCCGGCGAATTTCAATGCGGGGCATTTGAAAACCTCGACGATCTCCTGAACCTTCCGGAGCTCGACGTCGTCTGTATCTGCACCGCTTCCGGCGCGCATGAGGAGCCCGCGCTGAAAGCCATCGCCGCCGGCAAGCATTGCCTCATCGAAAAACCCCTCGAAGTAACCCTGGAGAAGTGCGACCGGATCATCGAAGCTGCCCGCGAGGGACAGGTGAAGCTGGGCGTGATCTTCCCGAGCCGGTTTTACCCGGAAAGCAAAAAACTGAAATCGGCGATCGATGCAGGGCGCTTCGGCGAGCTGGCCATCGGAAGCGCCTACGTCAAAAGGAGCAGAACACCCGAATACTACACGTCGGCCGCCTGGCGCGGGACCTGGGAGCTTGACGGCGGCGGCGCCCTGATGAACCAGGCCATCCATGCCGTGGACATGCTCCAGTGGTGTATGGGCCCGGTCGAATCGGTCCAGGCGCTGGCCGGCAATTTCAGGCACAAGGAAATAGAAGTAGAAGATACCGTAGTGGCCATCCTGAAATTCAGGAACGGAGCGCTCGGCACCCTGGAATGCTCGACAGCCCTCTATCCCGGGTTTCTCAAAAAGCTGGAAATCACCGGCACCGACGCGTCGGTCGTGATGGAGGACAGCACGCTTTCGGTCTGGGAATTCCGGCAGCCTGACGAGGAGGAACCCGGCAGGAACCCCGCTGCCGAAAACGCCCCCAACGGCGGAGTAGCCGACCCGATGGCCATCGGCTTTTTCGGACACCAGAAACAGATAGAAGATTTTATAGAAGCCGTGGCGCTGGATAAAAAACCGCTCATAGACGGTGAAGAAGGCCGGAAATCGGTCGAAATTATCAGGGCCATTTATGAAAGTGCACAAACCCGGAAAGTCGTTGAACTCCCCAGATCATAACCTCCGACCTTAACATAACCAACTAAAACAACATGGGAAATTTAGATTACATCGTATTATTCGTATACTTTTTTGTGCTCATTTCGATGGGCGTTTGGGGATACACCCGCATCAAATCGTCTGACGACTTCTATACCGCCGGCGGTAAGCTGCCCTGGTGGCTCTCAGGGATCTCACATCACGTTTCCGGCTACAGCGGCGCAGTATTCGTAGCCTATGCCGCCATCGCCTATACCCACGGATTTACCCTATACGTCTGGTGGGCATTCGGGATTTCGGTCGCGATGGTCGCCACGACTTTTATTATAGCCCCGAGGTGGGCCAGGCTACGTTCCAAGCTGAACATCCAGTCCCCCACCGAATACCTGGCTACCCGCTACAACCTCCCTACCCAGCAGGTGATGGCGTGGAGCGGCGTCATCATTAAGATCTTCGATGTAGGCGCCAAATGGGCGGCTATCGGCATCCTGCTGAACGCCTTTACAGGTCTTCCCATTTCTACCGGGATACTCACCGCAGGAGCGATCAGCATGATCTACATCACCATCGGCGGGCTGTGGGCCGATGTTGTCAATGACCTGGCCTCGTTTATCATCCAGTTTGTAGCCGGGGTTTTCATGCTGTTTGCCGTACTGGCGCAGCTTGGCGACGGGATGTCCGGGCTTTTTACAATGTGGGACCGGCTTCCGGCCTCTCACGCGCAGCTGTACAACGATCCTTATTCCTTCGAATTTGCCACTACATTTATGGTGCTGGCCTTTTTCAGCTACAGCGGCGGCACCTGGCACCTGGCCACCCGGTTTATTTCCCTGCCTTCGGGATCAGAGGCTAAAAAAGCAGCCCTGCTTTCTACATTCATGTACATGTTCTGGCCGCTGGTCCTGTTCTTCCCCATGTTTGCGGCACCGATATTCCTGCCGGACCTCGCCGATCCCACTCAGTCGTATGCGCTGATGGCGATGAAGTTTCTACCGCACGGTCTTATCGGCCTGCTGCTGGCTTCCATGTTCGGCAATACCCTCGCCATGACCGCTGCGGACGCCAATACGATCTCGGCCGTCATCACCAGGGATATCCTTCCCGTGGTCTATAAAAAAATCAGGCAGTTCAATACCCGCAAAATGCTGCTCGTGGCACGGATCACTACTTTCGCCTTTGTGCTGGTCACGATTATCATCGCCTTTAAATCCGAATCCTTCGGCGGGGTAATCGGGCTGATCATATCCTGGTTTTCGGCCCTGATCGGACCGACATCGGTACCGATGATCCTGGGACTATTGCCTGTTTTCCGCTATAGCGACAGCAGGGCGGCGCTCATCTCCATCGTTGCGGGTCTCGCCACCTTTATCATCATGAAATCAACCAGCATGGAAGTCACGCTCGCAGGCGAAATCGCGACGCCCTTCCTGGTCTCCCTCTTCATTTTTGTCGGCTGGGGATTCGTATTCGGAAAAGTCAAGCCGGAAGTGGAAAACATGCTGAATTCCCTGAACAAAGATCAGTAACCGCAGGCCTCAAAGTAATAATAAGATGACCAAACGCATAGCGGGGCTTTCCCCCGGTAAATTGCTGGAACAGTACCGGGAAAATCTTTTCGACGACTTCCTGCCCTTCATGGACGAATATATCATCGACCATGAATACGGGGGATTCAAATGCAATACCGACAGGGAAGGCAGCAACATCACGACCAACAAGCGGACCTGGTTTGACGGGCGCGGCATCTGGGTGTATTCCTACCTTTATAACAACTTCGACAAAGATCCCCGCTACCTGGAAGTAGCCCGGAAAACCATTGGCCTGGTCCTTAAGGCCAAATCGCCCGGTGAGGACTACTGGCCCTGGGAATACAACCGGACAGGCATTGACCTGAAGTCCCGCGAACCGGATATCTACGGGAACCTGTTCGTCGCCGAAGGCCTGGCGGAATACGCTTTCGCTACAGGCGACCATACCTACCTGGACAAGGCCAAGGAGATCATCTTTGACTGCGTGGCGCTCTATGACCGTGACGATTATACTTACGGGTACGAGTACCTGGCAGGTCAGCCGCCGATCCGCAAGCCGCGGGTTCTCGGGCACTGGATGATCCTGCTCAACCTGTCGAAGGGTATCCTGATGCACCAGCACGACAAACGGATCGAAAAGCTGGCCGACCGGTGCATCGATGCGCTGCTCCGCCACCACCTGAACCCTGAATTCAACCTGCTGATCGAATTCCTGGAAAAGGACATGTCCCTGCCCAGGGACAACGAGCTGGACCAGTTTGTCTCCATCGGGCATTCGATCGAGGTATTGTGGATGATCATGGACGAAGCGATCCGCAGACAGGACGAAGCACTATATGCACAAGCTGCAGCGCTTTTTAAGAGGCACGTGGAAGTAGCCTGGGACGATGTATACGGCGGCGTATTCCAGGAGCTGGAGAATGTGCGCCTCAACAAATGGCACCTCGATAAAGTGCTGTGGGCCCAGCAGGAGGTGCTGATCGGCCTGATGATCATGATCGAGCACGCCGACGACGAATGGGCTTACCGGTGGTTTGACAAAGCCTACAACCATGTCATCGAGACCTACCCGCTCAAAAAATACGGTTACCGGCTCTGGAACATCGACGGCGACCGGAAAATGACCTTTCAGAAAGAGGGGGTAAGAATAGAAAACTACCACGCGCCCAGGCACTATATGTTAAACATCCAGCTGCTGGAAAAAATAGCCGCAAGAACTTCCTGATTACTGATAAGCCTGATCATTATACGATGCGTATGCGTTTTTCTTTTCCTCTTCTGCTGGCCGGGCCCGTCCTATGCGTGCTCCTGGTCAGCCCGGCCGCCGGGGCCCAAACCGTGCTTTATGTAGCTCCCGAAGCAGCAGGAAAAGCGGACGGAAGCGCTCAGGCTCATGCGGCGGATTTCCTGAGCCGGTCTTTCTGGGACGGGGTCCGGCTGCAGCTTCAAAAAGCACCTGTCACGGTCCGATTCCTGGCCGGCGACTACGTAAAAGCTTACCTGTCGGAACCGCTAGTGCTCAGGGACCTCGGCAACGCCCGCAACAGGCTTGTCCTGGAAGGTGAAAAAGGCCGGACCATTTTTACTGTTCCGACCGGGCACAAGCGGAAAGCGGTAGTGTTCGAATGCCAGAACCTGTCCAACGCCACGCTTCGTCATTTCAGCTTTACCGGCAGCGGCGAGATCGGCTACGTGCTGCGTATCTCCTCGGTATCGGGCGGCTCCTCCAGGAATGTGCTGGTCGAAGACTGCGACTGGACGGACATGCGGGGGATTATTTACGGCGCTACAGGAGCGCACCGGGCCGGCACCGAAGACATTACCTATAAAAATTGCGTGTTCAAACGGATAGGCCTCGACAGCCACTCCCACCCGATGTATCATGCGCACGAAGCGCTGCGGGTCCAGGTCATCGGCTGCCATTTCGAGGACAGCACCGGGGACTACGTCCGCTTCCGGGACCGGTGCAATTTCGGAACGGTGAAAGAATCTACCTTCGTCCGCAACGAAGGCTTTCCCCAATACCCGTTTATTTCCGTGCCGCTTTTTAACGACGTGGATCCCGGTGACGAGTCGTTTGCCACTTCGTTTACTTTTACCGGCAATACCTTCAGCGACGCCAAATACGCGATCGCCTTTCATCACTACGGGTTCAGCCCGGCGGAGCGGAATTACCTGCTCACCGCTGACGAAGGGGCGCTTTTGCAGAACGGCACTCCCTCCGAAAAGAAGAAAATGCTGAAAGACCATTTCGGGATCGACGCAGACCGGATTTCTATCTCCGGTAACAAGTATACCAAGGTCGCCTGTGAAGTGGGTATGGGCAGCTT